>CBFGQV010000123.1:0-7710 GCA_965651045.1 uncultured bacterium | reverse complement strand
TACCCCGCGTTGTGGGCGCCACGGCCCCGAGCAGTAGGCGGCTCGCCGAAGGCATAGCCGTCGCTACGTCGAGGCGTGCCAACGACCTGGGCGGGGCCGTGCCGCCCCCAACCCGTCGTCGTGTAGGTTGTTTTACCCCACTAGTTACGCGCGGGGCACTCCCTTTCTTCAGCGACCTGCTAGATGGGGATGAGCCGAGGCACGACCTCGGCGTCGCTGATCGACAAACGGGCAAGGGAGACCGGACGATTTGGGCGGGGAGGGCCGGCGCTGCCAGGGTTCAGGAAGAGGGTTGCGCCGCGTCGGTCGATGACGGGAAGGTGGGTGTGACCGAATACGACTACATCAGCACCGATCGCTTCCGGATCCAGGTCGAGGTCTTCGAGGACATGGATCATCACGATGTGGACTCGGCCGACCTCCAACACCTCTCGCGTCGGCAGGCCCCTCACTCCGGGAGCATGATCCGTGTTTCCTCGGACGGCGTGAACCGGGGCAATCTCGCCCAAGCGATCCAAGATCTCGGCCCCACCGATGTCGCCGGCATGGAGGATGAGATCGACGCCGGTGAGGGCCGCCAGGGCCTCGGGCCGCAAGAGGCCGTGGGTGTCAGAGATTACGCCGACTTCGAGGTGACCTCGCGGCGGTGCTTCGGGCACCCCCTACGGCTCCTCGGTCGAGAGGCAGTAGCCCTTCCCGCGCACGGTCTGGATAATGCGCGGGCCACCACCCTCCTCGAGCTTCGCACGCAAGTTGCCGAGGTGGACATTCAGAACGCCCGTGCCGGGATCGAAGGTCAGGCCCCACACCATGCGGAGGAGCTCCTCTTTCGTGAAGGTCCGCCCGGGGCGTAGCATGAGGGTCTCGAGCAGCTTGAGTTCGATGTTGGTGAGGGGGACCTCACGTCCGCCGCGACGCACCTCGCGCTTGACGCGATCCAGAACGATGTCCTGAAAACGAAGCACGGTGCGAGCTTCCATGCCGACGCGTCGCTTGAGTGCCCGAAGGTGCGCCCGGAGCTCTCCCAACCGAAACGGTTTGGGCAGGTAGGCGTCGGCCCCGAGTTCGAGACCCTGAATGATGTCGCGCTCGGTGTCACGCTGGGTCAGCATCAGGATCGGCGTCGTGATGCCCTGATCTCGGATACGGCGGGCGACATCGAAACCGCTAAGACCCGGAAGCATGACGTCCAGAATCACCACGTCGAACGAGCCCGCGCCGATCATCTTGAGGCCCTCCTCACCCGACGAGGCATGCTGCACGTGATGCCCCTCCTGCTCGAGCCCTCGTCGGATGACCTGCACGACTTCGGGCTGGTCGTCGACGACGAGGATCGAAAGTGGGAGAGGTTCGGTGGCCATGGTCGGAACGGGACGGTGTCACGCGCTGAGAACTGCCGTCACTATGCGACGTGGAAGGCGCGGGCGCCACCCTGACATGTGCACAAGAACCGATACGCCTTCTACGCGCTCGCCTCATCCTGGAGCTTCGCGGTCGACGACAGCGCACCCTGAACGCGTGTGACGAAGACGATGAGCAGGAAGGGTGACGCGACGACAGAAAGGATCAGCACCAGGAGGAGGGGCGCCTGTGCGGACTCGCCCGCAGCGCCTCGCCAGGTGGCCCATTGAACCAGGCAGAGGATCAAGGTCGTCTCGGTGGTTACCAGATCGAGGAGACCTTGGGCCGCTCGGAGCACACGGGGCTGTCGGTCCTCTGGGATCTCGTCGAGGCGCTTCCCGAATACGTTGACATGACGAGGGTGCCGCGCCATCCAGGAACGAACGGCGAGCAGCAGAATGATGGCACCCGCAGCGACCAGCGGGACCAGCAGCCATCGTCCGAGGCTGGGGGTCGCCCACGCGTCGGCTCTTCCGTCCAGTCCGAAGTGCGTCGGCATCGGGTCGGGAAGACGAGGCCAAGCCCAGAGCGACGCCGCCCATAGGCCGAGCAGGAGCAACAGGTTCAGCGCTCGGATCACAGTTGTGCACTCCACGTGGTGACAGCCTCGACCCAGGCGTCGGCCCGCTCGAGGTGTACGGCGTGACCGGCGCCCGGCACTTCGACATGGTGTACGTTCGGCACACGGGCGCTCATCAACCGCGCGAGATCGGCGAACTTCCGATCCAGGGCGCCTGCCAGAAACAGCGCTGGTACGTCGATACTCGAGAGGCGGTGCCAGACCGAAGGCTGCCTGCCGAGCCCGAGGCCCCGAAGACACGCGGCGAGCGACACGGGATCCTGGGCGAGGCGCCGGGCTCGCTCCCTGGCCCGCACGTCGGGCGGCAGAGCCCGTTGCGTCGAGAAGAGGGGCTGGGCCAGCCAGCGGTCGACGAAGGGTTCGATGCCCTCGCGCTCGAGTTGGGCCGCTCGCATTTCATCGGCCGTCACGCGATCCCCGCGCTGGACTTGGTCCGGTAGCCCGGGCGATCCGCTTTCGATCACCAGCCCGCGCTGCGGTGCGAGACCCAGCGCGGCGGCCGCAAGCGCGATGCGCGCTCCCATCGAGTACCCGATCCAGATGGCCGGCTCGCCCACCAGTTCCTCTTGCACGCGAGCCACGTCGCCCACCACCTCGTGTAGTCGGTACCGCTCCGGGTCGGCCGACCGAGCGCTCTTTCCGTGCCCGATCAGGTCGACGGCCACGACCCGGCGGTGTGTGGCGGCCAGGCGCTCGAGGAGAGCGTCACCCCACGCCTCGGCCGAACCGGTGAAGCCGTGCAGAAGGATGAGCGGGGGGCCCACTCCGGACCCCGACACCACCGCTGATAACGTCGACCCGTCCGGCGCACGAACGGTACGACGCTCGAAAGGAACGGGCCCGCACCCCCGAAAGGATGCGGGCCCCGATTTCCTCAACCGCGCTTCCGGCCCTTGCCTGCCTTCGACGACTTTCCGGTCGCCCGGCGGCGGGACTTCCTCTTGGGACGTCGGCCCTGGTTGGGATGTTCCAGGTGGCGCCAGGTCTCCCCGCGCCGGAGCATGTGGATCGTGCTTGCCGACACCTTGAGCTTCTTGGCCCATTGGGTACCGGTCATGCCCCAGCGGTCTTGCTCTTCGTCCCAATCGTCGAGCACCGCGAGGGCCTGCTTTCTCGTCAGCTCCGCGTGCGGGGACTTCTCACCCTGCAGCCAAACGTTCCGGCCGTTCCAGCGTCCGGGCTCCTGCAACGGCCCCGGAAGCTTCTTGCCAGACGTGCCCAGGCAATAGTGCCGCACCTGGTCGGCCGAGTACTTCGGATACCGACGAGCGATCTCCGCGTACGAGCGGCCTTCGGCTGCGAGGTCCCGCCACTTCACGACGAGAGGGCCTGGGGGTTTGGGCATGTGACCCTCCTCCGTCTTTGTGGGATCCTACAGGCTGGATTGTAGCTGTAGGATAGCATGCGAACCCGGCCATGCAAGGGTGACGTGCGCGATGCGGGATTAGGATTTCTTCAATGACCGCCCGCTTGTGTGCCGAGAAACGCGCGCATCCTGGCCCGGACGGCATCGAAGGCGGGAGACCACGGCGCGACGACCTCGAAATGCCCGGCGCGAGGTACGGCCAGGATCTCGACCGTGTCTCCGGAGCGCCGCGCGCGCTCGGCGTACGCCTCCGTGTGCGCCAAAGGCACCGTGCGATCCTCCCGGCCCGTCACGAGGAGCTGCCGGACCCCGAGCGGCAAGCGTTCGGCCGGGGAGGCACGCCGCATGCGGTCTGCACGCTCCAACGGATCGCCGCCCAGTAGCGCGGGCACGATCCCCGAGCCGCACCCACGTTCCGTGCGCGCATGGAAGTCCTGCAGGTCGGCGATCGCCGCCAGCGCCACGACCCCCCTCACGGGCTGGAGCGGTTCGAGCTCCGACGCCAGCCACAGTGCCAGATGACCGCCCGACGAGTGGCCTGCGGTGACCACGCGATCAAGGTCCAGGGCATACTCCGCCGCCACCGCGCGGAGGTGGAGAGCACCCGCACGCACGTCGTCCAGAATGCCGGGCCAGGCGCCCCCGGGCTGGTCGATGCGCCGGAACTCGAGGTTCCACACCGCCCATCCGAACGTGGTCAGCTCCTCGGCCAGGTGGCTGGTATACCCGGCGCCCGCAATCGACCGCCAGCACCCGCCATGGATGAGCACGACGACCGGAAAGGGTCCGTCACCGTCCGGCAGGTACAGGTCCGCGAACTGTTCGGATTCCGGTCCGTATTCGATCCGCCGGTCGGCCTCCACCGGGGGCGCGGCGAGCATGGCCCGAGTCGAAATCAGGTCCTGTGCCATCGTCGTCGAGGGTGAGAGGGCGAATGCGGCCGACATGAACGCCACGAGGACCGTGGTCACCACCCGGCGCAGGTCGGCGAAGAGCCGTCGGAATCGTGCCAACTTGGGGTCGATCACGATCCGACAATAGGGCTGCCCGGGGTTCCGTCGACGGAAGTCCTGGTGGCCCGCCTCGGCCTCGTAGAACGTGGTCAGAGGCGCCAGCTCCGTCACCAGGGGATCCCCATAGGCGCCGGAGGCCTCCAACTCGGCCATGAGTGCTTCCGCCTCGGCCCGCTGCCGGTCGCTCGACCAGAGGATCACGGATCGGTATTGCGGACCGACGTCGGCGCCCTGCCGATCACGCGTCGTAGGATCGTGAATCACGAAGAACACGCGCAACAGATCGGCGTACGTCACGACGCTCGGGTCGAAGTGAACCTGTACGACTTCGGCGTGCCCGGTCGCGCCGGAACACACCTGCTCGTACGTCGGGTTCTCGGTCGTGCCCCCGGCGTACCCGGAGACCACGCGGCCCACCCCACGCACCTCCTGGAACACGGCCTCGAGGCACCAGAAGCAGCCACCGCCGAGCGTCGCGACCTCGGTCTTGCGGTCGCGATCGACCGTGGCGGTGCCAGCGTCGTCGTTCGTCATGTCACGTCCTCGAAATGGGCTGAAAATCACCCGCGTTGTGCGGGGTCGCGGCCCCTACTACCATTCGCGCACCCGTACGAGCCCTCCGGCCCGGACCTACCCCGTGCACGTCACGTCCGTCGATCGAATCCGCACACGTTTTCCAGCGCTCGCACGGCGAGAGGCGGGCCGTCCGGCTGCGTTCTTCGACGGCCCGGGCGGCACCCAGGTACCCCAGAGCGTCGCGCGAGCTGTCGCAGACTACCTGCTGCACACCAACGCCAATACGCACTGGGAGTATACGACCAGCGCGGAGACCGACGCGCTGATCGTCGAGGCACGCGGCGCGTTTGCCGACCTGCTCGGATGTGACCCGGGCGAGGTGGTGTTCGGACAGAACATGACCACCCTTACCTTCCATCTCGCCCGCACGCTGGGGCGGCGGCTCGGGCCGGGCGACGAGATCGTGGTCACCAGGCTCGACCACCAGGCCAACGTGGCGCCCTGGCGCGCCCTGGCCGTCGAACGGGGCGTGACGATCCGGGAGATTCCGTTCTCGCGCGCCACCGGCGCGATCGACGAAGCCGAGCTCGCCCGAGCGCTCGAGGCCGGCCCGTCGGTGCTCGCGATCGGCGCCGCGTCGAACGCCATCGGCACGGTGACTCCGCTCGGGTCCATCGTGGCGGACGCCGCGCGGGTCGGCTGCTTCACCTTCGTCGACGCGGTGCACGCGGCGCCACACGCCCTGCTGGACGCACACGCGCTCGGGTGCGACGCCCTGGCCTGCTCGCCCTACAAGTTCTACGGCCCCCACCTCGGGGTCCTGTACCTGCGCCGGGACCGCCTGGACGACCTCGACCCGCCACGCCTCGAATGCGCGCCCGAGGTCGGACCGGAGCGCTTCGAGACGGGCACCCTGTCGCACGAGGCGATCGTAGGCGCCGCGGCCGCGGTGGACTTCCTCGCGGGACTCGCCCACCCGGCGGCCACCGACGAGGAGACACGACGGGCCCGACTGAGTGCCACCTACCGCGAACTCCATCGCCGCGGCGACGCCCTGACCCGCGCGCTCTGGGAGGGCCTCGCGGACGTTCCGGGCGTCGCCCTGTACGGCCCACAGCCGGGTGAGCCCCGCACGCCGACCGTCGCGTTCACGGTGCGGGGGCACACGGCCGACCGGGTCGCCCGCCGCCTCTGCGACGAGTTCGGTGTGTACGTCTCACACGGCGACTTCTACGCGTCGACGGTCATCGAGGACCTGGGCGTCGGGGCCGACGGCCTCGTCCGAGCCGGCGCAGCCTGCTACACCACGGCCGACGAGGTCGCACGTCTTGTGCAGGCCGTCGCCGAAGTAGCCGAGTCCTGACCTTGGCTGCCCGCCTGCCCGTACTCTACAACTGCGCTCGCTGCCCGGGGTTCTGCTGCAGCTATCCGCGAATCCCCGTGACCGAGCGTGATCTCGCGCGCCTCGCCGAACGATTCGGAATCGACCCCGCTACGGCGCGGCGGCGGTTCGCCAAGAAAAGCGGCGAGCCGGGCGAGATCGTGCTGCGGCATCGACAAGACGCGCTCTTCCAGTCCACCTGCCGCTTTCTCGACGAGCATACGCGGCGTTGCACGGTGTACGAGCACCGGCCGCAGGCGTGCCGGGACTACCCGGGCACGGGCCGCTGCGGGTACTACGACTTCCTCGCGGCTGAACGCCGCCGCCAGGAAGACCCGGACCTCGTCATCACGGCCTGGATCGCCGACGTCTGACGACAACGTTGGACCGCCCCGTCAGTCGAGCAGGAAGATCACCGCGCCGAGAATCGCGAGCATCACCAGCCAGGAGCCGATCGCCCACCGGGTCGCCTTCCTGGCGGCCTCCTCTTCCCACCAGAAGCGCGGCCGAACCCGCTGGGCGAGGAACGTTCCCACGCCGGCCAGGTTGACGCAGGTCACGTTCGCCACGAGCAGCGTGAACGCGGCGACCGACTCGGCGTAGAATCCGGCGCCGACCAACAGACCGGCCGCCACGAGCGGCGGCAGCAGCGCGACCGCGACCATGACGCCGATCACCGCGCCAGAAAGGCCGGTCGTGTACGCGAGTGTGCCGGCGCTGCCCGCCGCCAACGCCAGCGCCAGATCGGGAAGTCCGACATCGGCGCGCGACGCGATCTGGGGCATCGCGGGATCGACCGGCAGCAGCAATCCGAGCGCCACCGACAGCGCGAGCGCGGTCGCGAGCCCCGCCAGGTTCGTTGTGATCGCACGCCGCGCGAGATCGAGGTCGCCGAGCGTCGCCGAGAGAGACAACGCGACGTTGGGTCCCAGGAGCGGCGCGATCACCATGGCACCGATGATCACCGCGACGTCGTCACGCAGCAGGCCGACCGCCGCGACCAGCGTCGAGAGCACCACGGTGGCGAGGTAGACCCAGGACACCTGAATCGATTCTTCGAGGTCCTGGTAGAGCTCCTCTCGCGACACACGTGAGGGCTGCTTCGTGCCCTCACCGTCGCTCTCGCCATCGGGCTCGCTCGCCTCGGGCTCCGCCGCCGGCAGCGTCGCCTCGACCGAGAGCACCACGACGCGAAAGCCGGCCGCATCGCCGACCGCGTCGGCGAGCAGGTCGGACACGCCCTCGACCTTGTCGTGCGTCACGAGCACGCGGGCGAATCCGCGCCCATCGTCGGACCCGCCCCGCCACAGGTCGAGCACGCCGGCCTCGTCGAGGGCGTCGCAGACGGCGTCGAGCCGGTCGGCGGGGAGCGTCACCTCGAGCATTCTGAGCGCCACGGAGCCTCCGGGTGGGCGTACCGAACGTGCCGAACGAAGACGCGCCGCCGGCGGCG
>CBFGQV010000122.1:0-7732 GCA_965651045.1 uncultured bacterium | reverse complement strand
CGGACGAGATGGAGGCGCTCACCGACCGCATCATCGCCGAGTTCGCGGCCGACGACGACCCCGACTACCTGGCCACGGGAACGATCACGGTGCCCCTCACCGAAGAGCTCGTGGGTGATGCGAGGCGCCCGATCATGCTGCTCTTCGGGGCCGCCGCGTTCGTCCTGCTCGTGGCGTGCACGAACCTGGCGAGCACGCTGCTGGCCCGCGGGCAGGTGCGGGCGCGAGAAATGGCCGTGCGCTCGTCGCTGGGGGCTCCGCGCGGTCGACTGGTGAGGCAGCTGCTCACCGAGAGCGGAGTGCTCTCGGTAGGGGGGGCGCTAGCGGGCATGGCCGTCGCCTGGGGCCTCCTGCGGGTGATACGAGCGCTCGGGGCGGGGTCGGTGCCGCGCATCGAGAACGTAGGCCT
Source organism: uncultured bacterium (assembly GCA_965651045.1). Taxonomy (GTDB): domain Bacteria; phylum Gemmatimonadota; class Gemmatimonadetes; order Longimicrobiales; family Gaopeijiaceae; genus Gaopeijia. The sequence goes on along the minus strand of CBFGQV010000122.1, from coordinate 7,323 downwards.
CGACGCGCGCGTGCTGCTGTTCACGCTGGCCGTGGCGCTCGCGACGGCGGTGCTTTTCGGGCTCCTGCCCGCGCTGCGTCTGACCGACGGTGACCAGGCGTCGGCGCTCCGGAGCGGGGGGCGGGGCGAGGCCGGCAGCCGCACGCGCATCTGGGGTGCCCTGATCGGCACCGAGGTCGCGCTCGCGCTGGTGCTCCTGGTGGGCGCCGGCCTCCTCGTGCGCAGCCTGGGTCAGCTCACGCAGCAGGACGCCGGCTTCGACGACTCGGACGCGTTGACCGTTCCGGTCATGCTGCGCGGCGCCGAGTACGCGGAGCTGAGCGACCACCGCCTGTTCTGGGAGCGCTTCCTGGAGGTGCTCGAGAGTCGGCCCGAGATCAGCGCCGCGGGTGTGATCAGCAGCGTGCCGATGGCGGGCTTCCTGCCCAACGGCCGCATGCAGCTCGACGGCGACCCCAACAAGCACACCGACGCCGGGTACGTGGTCGCGAGCGCGGGCACCTTCGGGGCGCTCGACGTGCGCCTCGTGCGCGGGCGCCTTTTCGACGAGCGTGAGGGGCCCGACGACCCGCACGCGGTCGTGGTGAGCCAGAGCTTCGCCGACGCCAACTGGCCGGGCGAAGACCCGATCGGCCGGAGCGTCTCGGGCGGGGGCATGGACAACTACTGGAACGCCGAGGTGCCCGTGTTCGGCACCGTGATCGGGGTCGTCGAGGACGTGCGCTACCGCGATCTGGCCCGCGACCCGTACCCGACCGTCTACTTCGCGGCCAGCCAGCGGCCGTTCCGGCTCCAGTACAGCGCCAACCTGATCGTCGAGGCTGCCGACGGCGACGCATCGGCGGTCGCCGCGGTGGTGCGTGAGGAGCTGCGCGCCGCCGACCCCGACGTACCGGTCGAGCCGAGAACCCTCAGCAGCGTGGTGCGGGGCTCGCTCGCCCAGCGCACCTTCGTGCTCTCGATTCTCGGGGGATTCTCGGTGCTGGGGCTCGTGCTCGCAGCCGTCGGCATCTACGGCGTGGTGGCGTACTCGGTCGCGCGGCAGACCCGTGAGATCGGGGTGCGCCTCGCGCTGGGTGCCTCTCCAGCCGGCGTACGGAGTCGGGTGCTGGGGAACGCGATTCGGACGGTCGCGTTCGGAATGGTCGTCGGCATCGCCGGCGCGCTGCTGCTGACCCGGCTGCTCCAGGGGTTCCTCTTCGGCGTGAGCGCCACCGACCCCACGACCTTCGCGGTCATGGCGGTCGTACTGCTCGGCGTCGCCCTCGTCGCGAGCTGGATTCCGGCGGCGCGCTCGACCCGCATCGATCCGATGATCACCATGCGGGCCGAGTAGGGGCGCCGCCGCTACGGCGTGAACCAGTAGTTGACCTTGAGCAGGAAGATGTTGTCGGGTTGGGCGCGGAAAAGCGCCTGGCGGTCGCGGCTCCACTCGAAGTCGCCGACCCCCTCGCCGCGCGCGAAATCGGAGCGCGTCTGCTGCCAGGCCAGGTAGAGCGTCGAACCCGGGCGCCACTCCCACCGCAGCACGGCGTTGCCACGCAGCGACCGGAGGTTGAAGTCCAGGTCGGGCGCCTGCCCCTGCCAGGGTTCGAACTCGTAGCCCTCGGGCGCGACGAGCGACCCGATGTCGCCGTAGTCACCGCTCGACAGGAAGGGCTGCGCGTAGACCTCGAGCGAAAGGCGCGGCGAGAAGGTGAGGTTGAGGCGCGTCTCGAGCGACAGCGTCGTCTGCGACAGTGGCGCGAAGAGGTAGTAGGCGCCGTACGTGTCGGCCGCCGCGCCGTCGGGCACCGTGCCGACGTACTGTGCGCTGCTCTCACCCCAGCTCAGTTCGGGCGAGAGGGTGAGGTTCCAGCGTTCCGACGGCTTGAGCCCGAGGCTCAGCCCGACCGTCTGACTGCGCCCGTCGTAGTCGTCGAGCGAGGCCATGACGTGTCCGCCCACCGTCACGTCCTTCCGGCCGTCGGAGCTCAGCGCGAAGAAGCCGTTCCAGTTTCCGGGGCGCTCGATCAGCGGTCCGCCCCTGGTCGACCGGTCGTCCAGCGCCGACGGGTGCCGGGCCACGCGAAAGTGGCCGCCCCAGAAGTCCAGATGCCGGAAGTTGGCGCTCAGCGCCCACTGGGCCAGAATCTGCTGCCAGTCGTAGTTGAACTCCTGCCGGCTCGTCGCCGTGAGGCCGTAGTTCCGAAAAAAGGAGCCCGGCTGGTTCTCGACGTAGGTCACGTTGACCTGGACGTCACGGCGATCGGTCCGGGTCTGGAAGCCGAGGTCGTTGACCTCGAACTCGGGTGAGGTCGCGGCGACGGCAAGCTCGCCCCGCCAGTGCTCGCCACCCTGTCGGCCGAGCCCGGCCCCCACCGAATAGCCGGTCATCGAGGTGGCCGCCGGGTCGAGTTCGAGGTGGTCGGCGTCGGGCCGCTGAAAGAAGTGGTTGCCGGCCCGCTGGACCCGCTCGATGGCCGTCGGCTCGCCGCGCACGTGACTCAGCGCCGCGGACCCCCGCACCACCCAGTCCCGGTCGTCGGTCTCGAAACGGAAGTCGACGCCGCCCGTGTAGGCGCCGGAGAGCAGCGCGGAGCGGGTCTGGTCGTCGCCGAGCTCGCGACTCACGGCAGTGACCATGCCGCCGAGCGAAGAGCGCCCCGAACGCCCGTCCTTACGCGCACGAGCGACCAGGTAGTTGGTGAACGGCTCGACCACCACCTCCTCGTCCGTCTCGCCCGTCTCGCGGTACCGGGCGATCTCTTTCGACGTCACCGCCTCGATCACCCCGAACGACCAGCCCGACGCCGTCTTACCCGAGAACTTGCCGGCCCCGAGAATACGGGTCGCGCTGGGCACGTCGGCGAACGGCGTGGGCGCCCCGAGCTGCGGAGCGCGTCCGATCCGGCGCGAGTAGAAGAGCTGGCCGCCACTGGTGTTGCGCCCGAAGTCGAAGATCTCGCTGCCTTCGATGAAGAACGGTCGCTTTTCGTCGAAACGCGTTTCGTACACGGTCAGGTTGATGACCGCAGGGTCGACCTCGACCTGTCCGAAATCCGGATTGATCGTCGCGGACAGCGTGAGGTCCGACGTCACGCGGTAGCGCAGATCGACGCCCGCCTCGATCGACGTCTCGCGGTCGGTTCTGAACGGGTTCGGGCCCGGGTCGACGAACTCGCCGCGCGACAGAACGTAGGGTAGAAGCTCCAGGCGATTGCCCGGTGTGATGTCGCGCACGCCTTCCAGGTGCCCGTACGTCGGAATGCCGCCCGGCTCGCTCTTCGGCGTGAACGACGTGACCGCGTACTCGCGGTTCCGCCCGATGAGGCGCTCGAGCTGAATGCCCCACTGGTGGACCTCGGCGTCGCTGAACCGAAGCTGGCTGAAGGGAATCCGGTACTCGGCCGTCCACCCCTCGTCGTCGACCGACGTCTCGACCTGCCAGACCGCGTCCCAGGAGTTGTCGTCCTGCTCGCCGCCCCCTCCGGTCACCGACTTGATCGCGTCGCGCTGCACGCCCGCGGGGTTCACGTCGAAAACGAACCCCGTCCGGTGGTCGTGGTAGGCGTCGATCACCACGCCGAACCAGTCGGCGTCGGAGAGCGACATGTCTCGCCGTCCGAGACGCGCGTTGATCGGCCCGTCGTCGTAGAGCCGGGCCCCGATGTAGAGCGCCTCGTCGTCATAGAGAAGGCGAACCTCGGTGCGCTGCGATACCGGCTGTCCTTCCGCCGGGTCGACCTGCGTGAAGTCCGAGACCACGGGCGCCGAGGCCCAGGCCGCGTCGTCCAGCAGCCCGTCGATGCGCACCGGCGCGGTGGTCCTGACCGCGCGCACCACCGGCCGCACGTCGTGGCCGACCGCCGCACCCCCGTTCTCCTGCCCGGAGGCGGCCGCCGCCGTGAACCCGAACGCCAGCCCCACCACCACACCCAGCCCCGAGATCCCTCGCCTCATCGCCCCGCTCCTCTCGTCAGTTGCGCACCAGCTTCTTGTACCTGATGCGGTGCGGCTGGTCGGCGTCGTCGCCCAGCCGCCGGCGCTTGTCCTCTTCGTATTCCTGGAAGTTGCCCGGGAACCAGGTCACCTGGCTGTCGCCCTCGAACGCCAGTATGTGGGTCGCGATGCGATCCAGGAACCAGCGGTCGTGGCTGATCACGAGCACGCACCCGGCGAAGCGCAGCAGCGCGTCTTCGAGCGCCCGTAGCGTGTCGACGTCGAGGTCGTTGGTCGGCTCGTCGAGCAGGAGCACGTTGCCGCCCTCCTTGAGTAGCTTCGCGAGGTGCAGACGGTTCCGCTCGCCACCCGAGAGCACGCCCACCTTCTTCTGCTGATCGGGCCCGCGAAAGTTGAACCACGACAGGTACGCCCGCCCGTTGACCTCGGCGCGCCCGAACTGGAGCACGTCCGCGCCGCCCGTCACCTCTTCGTAGACCGAGCGGTCCGGATTCAGCGCGGCGCGGCTCTGATCCACGTAGGCGAGCTTGACCGTCTCGCCCACCTTGAGCGTGCCCGCGTCGGGAGATTCCTGGCCGGTGATCATGCGGAACAGGGTGGTCTTGCCCGCGCCGTTGGCGCCGATGATGCCGACGATGGCCCCGGGCGGCACGTCGAACGAGAGGTCCTCGATGAGCAGCGCGTCGCCGAACCCCTTCCGAAGATGGTCCGCCCGGATCACCACGTCGCCGAGCCGGGGCCCCTTGGGAATCAGGATCTCGGCCGTGCGCACCTGCTCGCGCTCGTCGGCGGCGAGCAGCTCCTCGTAGGCGCTCAGCCGCGCCTTGCCCTTCGACTGCCGGGCGCGGGGCGCCTGGCGCACCCATTCGAGCTCACGCTCCAGCGTGCGCTGGCGCGCCGACTCCTGCTTCTCTTCAAGGCGGAGCCGCTCTCGCTTCTGCTCGAGCCAGGACGAGTAGTTGCCCTTCCAGGGAATCCCCTGGCCGCGGTCGAGTTCCAGGATCCACTCGGCGACATTGTCGAGGAAGTACCGGTCGTGGGTGATGGCCACGATCGTGCCCGGGAACTCGGCGAGGTGTTGTTCGAGCCACTGCACCGACTCGGCGTCGAGGTGGTTCGTGGGCTCGTCCAGGAGCAGCATGTCGGGCTCTTCGAGCAGCACGCGACAGAGCGCGACCCGGCGCCGCTCTCCGCCCGAAAGCGTCGAGACGTCGGCGTCGCCCGGCGGAAGCCGGAGGGCGTCCATGGCGATCTCGAGCTTGCGGTCGAGGTCCCACGCGCCCGCGGCGTCGATGCGGTCCTGGAGCTTCGCCTGCTCGTCGATCAGCGCGTTCATCTCTTCGTCGCTCGAGACCTCGGCGAACTTCATGTTCACCTCTTCGAAGCGCCGAAGCAGGTCACGGGTTGCCTGGACGGCGAGCTCGACGTTCCCGCGCACGTCGAGCGCTTCGTCGAGCTCGGGCTCCTGCGGCAGGTAGCCGATGCGGGTGCCCTTCATGGCCCACGCTTCGCCGAGGAAGTCGGTGTCGACGCCCGCCATGATGCGGAGCAGGGAGCTCTTGCCCGACCCGTTCGGACCGACGACGCCGATCTTGGCGCCCGGAAAGAACGACAGGCTGATGCCCTTCAGGATCTCCCGCTTGGGCGGGACGATCTTCGAGAGGCGGTGCATGTGGTAGATGAACTTCTGCTCGGCCATGGCGCGTGCTCGGGGGGGATTCGCGAAACGAACGGAACCACAGCCCGACAAGATAACCACGGACCGCCCCGAGGCGGAGCGGCGAGGGTAGTGCTCAGGGACGCACGTGCAGCCGGATCGTGCCGTAGGTGTGCGCGTCGTCCTGCGCCCGGAAACGCGGACCCACGCGAGTGGCGGAGAACTCGAGCGCGAAGCCGCCGAGCCCAAGCAGCAGCCGCCCGCCACGGCGCCCCACGAGCATCGTACGCTCCGCCCGCACGCTCTCGCCGAAGGTGCTACCGTCGAGGAAAAGGTCGCGGAACACCACCTCGCCGCTCGCCTCGAACGACGCCACGATGTGGAAGCCGGGCGGCGCGCCGACCCCCCAGTCGGTCTCCAGCGGTGCGTTCCAGGCGAGGCGCACTCCGAGCCCCGCCCCGCCCGACGTGCGGAGCGTGCCGAGGGCGGCACCCCACCTCGGAAGCACGGCGAAGGAGACGGGCCAACGGGCGGGAAGCGGAGCCCATGCGGCCGTGCGCTCGGCCGCGAGCGCGAAGGCGACCTCGAACGGAATCTGGTGCTCCCATCCGGTGGGCTCCGCCTTGTCGAGCCAGCGGTGGAAGCCCTGATGCGCGTACTGGCCCAGCGAAGGGGGGCCGGTCACCCCGACCCGGAGGCCGAGGCGGGTGAGGCCGTCGGGGCCCACCCGTGATCCCCCCAATTCGGCGTAGAGCAGGCCGCCGTAGGGGTGATCGTTCACCGGCGGATCGTTCGAGAAGACGTTCTGGGGCGTGTAGATCTGCTGGCCGACCGATACGGACAGGAGCGCGCACGATTCGGCCGGGCGACGCTCGGCCCCGCAGGGTGGAAGGTCGACGAAGGGGGGCGCGCCGGCGACGAGCGCCTCGAGCCGTGCGCCGTGGGTGTAGTAGTAATCCGTCCGTTGGCTCGGCGGGTCCCAGAAGACGAACCCGTCGTTGTCGAACGACGCCGTGAAGGAACGGAGTTCCTGCGCGTCGGCGGGCGTCGTCGCCAGGGCCAGCACGACCACGGTCGCCGCCAGGACGTCGCGGGCGGTCCGAACGGCTCGTCGAGGGCAGGCGTGGTCGGAAGGCGGCATCGGCGGTTCGGGGCGGGCGGAGGGTGCCCCGGAAGCTACGCACGAAGGCGTCGTCCGTGACACCCCCGCCCGCCGACCCTCACCCGCGTTGTGCCTCGGCGTTGGCCCGAAATGCGCGGGTGACGAACTCGGTGAAGCCTTCGCCCCAGGTCTCGAAGAAGGCCTGGAACCGGTCGTCGGCCTCGTACATGTCGGCGAGTCCCGTGTGCATGTCGGGCCCGCAGTCGTAGAACCAGCGGGCGAGGTGCTGCCGGTGCTCTTCGGCGAGCGCGCGCGCCTCGGGCCCGGTCGGGTCCGCGCCCGACTTGAGGAGCGCGGCGAGGCGCGCCCAGATATCGTCGCCCTCGCGCTTGATCTCGTTCCACTGCTCCTTGCCGTACCCGCGGGTCCGGCGCTGCGACTCCTTGAAGGCCTCGGTGTGGCCCCAACGCTCTTGCGTCTCGGCCTCGTACTCGGTGTGGTCGAAGCTGTCGAACCCGTCGAACAACCGTGTCGTCTCCATCGCTCGTTCCTCCTCCATGGCTTCCAGGGTGGCGTCGATCGCGCGAAGCACGGCCTCGGTCCGTCTCCTGCGTTCCCGCAG
>CBFGQV010000121.1:0-7738 GCA_965651045.1 uncultured bacterium | reverse complement strand
GAGCACACCCCGCCAGACGCCGACCGGAAGATCGGCATGCTGGGCCACAGCGGTTGTTGGGCCTGTGAAAAGAAGTTGCAAGAAGACGATAAGTATGGAAACGTATGCCAAGCGAGGTGGAGGTTCGTCGTATCTCATACCGAGGATCTGGCCATGATGCGTTGGAGGGGGGTGTGGAGCGTCGCGCCGGCGCTTGCGGTCCGGCGCGGCCTGGCTAAGCTACATGGAAGTCGATCCATGACCAACGATACTAAGGACAACATGTGGGTAATAGTATGATTGCATCGCTAAGGGTGGCCGGCGTCATGCTCTGCATGGCAGCGGCGGGCCCCGCGGGGCTCGTCGCGCAGGGCGCCGAGGAGCGGGCGGTCGAGCGTCTCGCGGATCGCTATTTCGACGCGTGGGTCGAGCGGAACCCCGAGGTCGCGACGTTCCAGCAGATCGACGGTGCGCCGCTCGACCGCCTTTCGGACAACGGGCCCGAGGCCCTCGAACGCTGGCAGGCGTTCGAAGACGAGATGCTGTCCGAGCTCGCGGCCATCGATCGATCGGCGCTCGCCGGCTCGACGTCGGAGGTGACGCGCGCCTACCTGCTCGATGCGCTCGAGCGTTCGGTCGCCGGCCGCGTGTGCCGTGCCCAGCTCTGGGGCCTGAACCACATCGCGGGCTGGCAGACGGCGCTGCCGGTCGTGGCGAGCGCGCAACCGGTGGGCTCGCCGGCGGCCCGATCGGCGGCGCTCGCCCGCCTTCGCGACACGCCGCGCTTCATCGATCAGGAGATCCGGAACCTGCGCCGGGGACTCGATCTCGGGTACGCGCAGCCGGCCACGGTGGCCGACCGGGTGCGGCAGCAGATCGAGGGCCTCGCGGCGCAACCACCCGCGGCTTCGGCCTTCCTGGACCCGATCCGTCGCGACGAGCACGCTGCCTTCGCCGACACGGCGCGCATGATCTACGAGACCGGCATCGTGCCCGCGCTCGAGCGCTTCACGGGGTTCCTGGAGCAGGACTACCGGCCGCGCGCCCGGACCACGGCCGGCATTCATTCGTTTCCCGAAGGCGAGGCCTGCTACCGCGCGTCGGTTCGGCAGTTCACGACACTCGACGAAGATCCGGCGCGCCTCTACGAGCGGGGGCTCGCGGTGCTCCGCGAACTCACCGAGGCGCGTGACGCGCTCGCCTCCGAACTCGGCTACCCGAGCGCCGAAGCCGCGATCCAGGCCTCGGAAGCGCTGCCCGAGAACCGCTTCTCGACGCGCCAGGACATGCTCGACTACACCGAGTCGCTGGTCGAGCGCGCGAGGGGGGTCGCGCCGCAGTGGTTCAACCGCATGCCCGAGACTCCGCTGGTCGTCGAGTCCTTTCCGGAGTTCCAGGAGCGCACGGCACCGGGTGGCCAGTACATGCCGGGACTCGCCGACGGCAGTCGCCCGGGGGTGTACATGCTCAACACCCTGAATCCCCAGTCGAAAGACAAGGTCGGGCTCGAGACCCTCACGTGGCACGAGGCGATTCCGGGGCACCACTTCCAGCTCGCGCTGGCGCTCGAGCGCCCGGAGTCGCACCCGGTGAGCCGGTATCTCTTCAACTCGGGATTCGCCGAAGGGTGGGGGCTCTACGCCGAGCTGCTGGCCGACGAGATGGGGCTATTCTCGTCCGACGCGCAGCGCCTGGCCATGTACAACAGCCTGCGCTTCCGCGCCGTGCGGCTGGTCGTCGACCCGGCGATGCACGCGCTCGGCTGGAGCCGCGACGACGTGCTGGACTTCTTCGAACGCGAGATGGGGTTCTCGCGCGAGGGCATCTCCAACGAGGTCGACCGCTACATCGCCTGGCCGGGCCAGGCCACGTCGTACCTGACCGGCATGCTCGTGATTCGCGAACTGCGCGCCGAGGCCGAGTCGGCACTGGGCGAGGCGTTCGACGTACGTGCCTTCCACGACTGGGTCCTGGAAGACGGGTCGGTGCCCGTGGACTACCTGCGCCGCAAGGTGCGCTCGCGGGCGAGCGAACGATGAACGCTACCCGTCCTGCCCGACCGACTCGGGAAGGGGAAGCGTGCCGGTCTCCTTCACCGTGTGCAGCACGACGAGGGTGTTGGTTCGCGCGACGCCGGGCAGCTTCCGGATCTGGTCGCGGAGCAGTTCGGCGAGCCCCTCGGGGCTGTGGGCGCGGATCTTCAGCAGATAGTCGTACTCGCCGGCGATGACGTGGCACTCCTGGATCTCAGGCACCAGCGCCATGTGCTCGAGAAGGTCTTCGTGCTCCTGGGTGTCTCCGATGCCGATGAGTACGAATCCGAGTGTCGAGAGCCCGAGGGCGTCGGCGTCGAGGCGTGCCTCGAAGCCGGAGATGTAGCCCCGCTCTTCGAGGCGGCGGACGCGCTCGGTGGCGGACGGCGGAGTCATGCCGATGAGCTCGGCGAGACGGGCCCAGGTGGTGCGGCCTTCGGCCTGGAGGGTCTCGAGAATCACGAGGTCCGCGGCGTCGAGCGGGCTTGGGCGGTCGGACGACACGTGCAGATGCTCCTGAAACGGGTGGTGACGATGACAGAGACTTCGTGGTGGTCCGGGGAAGGTAGCCGACTCGGGGGGCTCGCGCGCCCCCTGGTGTTGGAGGGGATTCTCGCGCTGGTCGGAAGCGCACCGCTGCAGGCGCAGAGCGCGCCGATGCCGCTGCGGGCCGAGGTCGAAGAGGCGTTCGTCGTGCGCGGTGGCCCACCCGACGACCGCGGCGTGCCGCAGGAGTTCGGGCGCGTGACCGATGTCGCGTTCGCCCCCGACGGCGCGTTGTGGGTGCTCGACGGCCTGAGCTATCGCGTGACCCGGGTCGGCTCCGATGGTCGCCCGACACGTTCGTTCGGGCGCGCCGGCGACGGGCCGGGCGAGTTCCGGCGGCCCTTCGACATCACCTCGCCCACGCCCGCGCACGTCGCGGTGCTCGACACGCGCCGCGGACGCGTCATGATGTTCGACACGCTCGGCGCGCTGCTGCACGATTGGCCGGCCCCCGACGACCTTGGCGACGGCGCACTCACGCACGCGGGCCCCGAGACGTTGGTCCTCGTCGGTGGGGCGAGTCGGTGGCAGCAGCCCGATTCGATTACGGTCTGGACGCTCCGTGTCGGACGCGACCAGCGCTTCACGAGATCGACCCGGGTGGCCAACCCGAGACGCGCCAGCGAGATGTCCGAGCCCGGTGCCCGGGCCGACGGAGGGATCAGCTTCCAGCGCCGGTCGCTCGCGCCGTTCCTGCCCGCGGTGCGCTCTGCCGGGGGCGTGCGGCTGGCGTTGGCGCCGACGTTCGCCTACGAGATTCGCGTGTTCGACCCTGACGGGCCCCGGGTCCTGCGGCGGGCCGTCGAGGTCCGTCCGGTCGACGAGCAGCTCCGCGTCCGCTCCCGTGACGCACTGCGGCGCGCCATGCTCGAGCGGTTGGGCGGCGAGGGTGCGTCGTCCGGGGGATTCACGGGCGTGGCGATGTCACCCGCCGAGATCGAGGCGTGGGCGGAGAGCATGCTCTTCCCGGAGCGGGTGCCGGTGGTGCGCGACCTCGCGGCGACGCCGGAGGGCGGCCTCTGGATTCTCGTCACGGACGGTGATCCCCTCGACCCCCGCCGCATCGACGTGTACAGCCCGGACCTCGCGCTCGAAGGCACGCTCGAAACGCTCGCATTCCCGGCGGCCCTCGGGCCTAACGGACTCGCGGGCTGGGTCGAGCGCGATGCCTTCGACGCCGAGTTCGTGCGTGTCGGCAGGGTACGACTGGAGCCGGCCGGATGAGGGGGGCGTCGGCCCTCTTCGCCGTGGGGCTCGTGGTGACCATCGCGTGCGGAGGTGAAGACCCGGTCTTGCCGGCCGAAACATGTGGCCCCTTTCCGGACTGGTCGACTTCGCCCTACGACCTTCCGTACCCGAAGGGCCGGAGCTACGAGCTGCGGCAGTCGAACTGCTCGGGCTTCGGGCACGTCGGATTCTGGAAGCACGGCTACGACTTCATCATGCCGATTGGTACGGTGGTGACCGCGTCACGCGCGGGGGTGGTCGGGTGGGCGAACGACGGTTGCTCGGACGGCGAGCGGAGTTGCACGAACCTGATCACCGTCGTTCACGACGACGGCACGGTCGCGCTCTACTCGCACCTGACACGCAACGGGGTGCTCGTGGCGTCGGGCGAGCGCGTGGCGCAGGGTGACACGATCGGGTTGAGTGGAAACACGGGGTACTCGACGGAGCCGCACCTGCACTTCTCCGTGCACCCGTGCAACGAGCTGCCGGGGCTGCCCGGGGCGACGCATTGCCCCAGCCTGCCGTTCACGGTGCGGAATACCGATCCGAACCCGGACGGCCTGGAGCCCTTCCGGGTCTACGAGGCGAGATAGCGCGGCAGGGTGCCAGCCGGCCCCAGACGACCACGGACCTACCTTGTCAGCACACGAGCGGCCACCCGTAGTTGCCACCGCGCTCCGGTGCCCGGGTGCACCGTGAGCCCCTGCGGATTGCGGTGCCCGTGCTCCAGATCTCCGGACCACTCGGCCGCCGCTCACTCGACCCGCATCGCCTCGATCGGGTCGACCCGGGTCGCGCGGCGGGCGGGCACGAGCGAGGCCACGGTCGACACGGCGAGCAGGATTACGGCCGCGCCCGCCAGCACCCAGGGGTCGCCGGGCTCGACGCCGAAGACCAGCGACTCGGCGAAGCGCCGTCCGGCCAGCGCACCGAGCACGCCGAGCGCGACGCCTGCGCCCGCGAGCCAGAGCCCGGACCGCAGGACGGTGCCGGCCACCCGGTGGCGGTCGGCGCCGAGCGCCATGCGCACGCCGAACTCGCGTGTGCGTTGCGCGACGAGAAAGGTCATGACGCCGTACAGCCCGACCGCCGCGAGCAGGAGCGCGAGCGCGCCGAAGAGCCCCACCAGGGTCGCGGTGACGCGGTACCGTGCGGTCTCCTCCGCGAGAATGGCGTCCAGCGTACCAACGGTGCCGAAGGCGAGCATCGGCTCGAGTTCGCGGAGCGCCGATTGGACAGGGCGGGCCGCCGAGGACGCGTCGCCACGCGTGCGCACGAGAACGTTCACCCAGGGCTGGTAGAACTGCTGCACGGGAAGATACGCCTGAGCGACCGGTCCCTCGCCGAGTTCGTAGTACTGCGCGTCGGTCGCGACGCCGACGACTTCGAGCCGCATGTCGCCGACGAGCAGGAACCGGCCGACGGCGTCCTCGCCGGGCCAGAGCGTCGACGCCAGGTGTTCGTTCACGATCACGGAACCCGGTCCTTCCTCGACGTCGGTGCTCCCGAAGCTGCGCCCGCGTGCCAATGGGATTCCCATGATGTCGAAGTACCCCGGCGACACGGCGTTGAGGCCCAGGAAGATCGGGTCGGCCGGGCCGTTGGGGTACGCATCGCCATCGGGTGCCAGCTCGGTGCTCCAATCCCCCTGAAAGGGGATCTGCACCGTCGTGGATACGGCCTCGACGCCCGGCACACCCCGCAGACGCTCGAGCGCGTTCGCGATGAAGGCACGGCCTTCTGCAGGCTCGAGGCCGCGGGCCTGCAAGTCCACTTCGACGAAGAGCACCCCGGCGGTCTCGAAGCCGACGGGCTCGGATCGTGCCGCGTCGAAGCTTCGCCCGAAGAGCACCGCAGCCGCGACCAGAACGAGGCTGAGCGCGACCTGGACGACCACGAGCACGTCACGCACGCGGCTACGAGAGGGAACCGACCGGCCCTCTCCGAGCACCGAAGCAGGATCGGTGTTCGAAGCCCGGAGTGCCGGTACCAACCCGACGCCGAGGGCCGTGAGCAGGCTGAGTCCGAACGCTGCGGCGAGCACCGTGGGCCCCGGCCGGAACGGGCCGGCGAGCGTGACTGGAAGCAACGAACCCGCGACTCCCGACAGCGCCCACGCCAGCGCGACGCCCGCCGCGCCCCCGGCCACGGTAAGCAGGAGCGTCTCGACGAGAACGTGACGGACCACCCGCCCGCGCCCCGCTCCGAGCGCCGTATGAACCGCCAGTTCGCGCACCCGGGTCGTCGCGCGGGCGAGGAGCAGAACCGCCACGTTCGCCGCGGCGATGACGAGCACCACGCCGACGACCGCGAGCAGCATCACCGAGAGTGAGCGCAGCGAGTTCGCGGTGTTCGGATTGTAGAGCACCTGGCGTGCCACCATGACTCCTTCGTCCTCGCCCTTGCCCGCGAAATCGAGCGCGGCACCGAGCGCCTCGATCTCGGCTGCCGCGGCTTCGTATTCGACACCCGGATCGAGCCGCCCGACCGCCTGCAGCCAGTTGCGTCGCAGGTTCGGGATCCGCTCCCACCAAGCCCGGTCCGACTCGCCCTGGATGGATCCGTACATGGCGATCGGCACCCACGCGTCGGGCCCTCGACCCGAAGGGTTCAGCCCCGTGAAACCCTCGGGTGCCACTCCAATGACCGAGTAGGGCTGTCCGTTGAGGTAGAGCGTTCGTCCGATGGTGCCCTCGATTCCGCCCAGGCTGCCGCGCCAGAAGGCGTGCGACACCACCGCGACGGCCGCCGCGCCCGGCTCGCGCCCCTCGGCCTCGACGAAGAAGCGGCCCTGAGCGGCCCGTACCCCGAGCACGTCGAAGTAGTCGGGCGAGACGAACCCGAGCTCGAGCTGATCGTGCTCGCGCCCATCGAGCGAGTACGCCACCGCGCCCCCATCGGACCAGGCGGCGAGGCCGGACAGCGTCGAGGCTCCGTCGCGGTAGTACTGGACGTCGGGGTGCCCCAGCGCGCCGCCCCCACCGGTGCCCCACGAGCGGTACAGGCGCACCAGCTGGTCGGGCTCGCTCACCTCGGGGGGCGCCCAGAAGAAGATGCGGTCGACCAGCGTGAAGACGGTGGCCGGGGCGCCGATGCCCAGCGCCAGCACCGTGATCGCGGTCAGTGCGAACGCCGGGCTGCGCCGTAGTGTACGCGCTGCCTGCATCGTCTCTCGTACGAAATCCCATCGTGCCATCCCCCCACCCCCTGTTCGCGTACGTGTGGTTCGAGCCCGGCGGCCCGCATCGAGTGCGCGGCGCGCCCGCCAGGCGACGAGCGCGGCCGCTTCACGCCAGAGCCAACGCTCGGCCGCGTGCGTTCCGAGGCGGTGCGCGCGTCGACGAAATCCCTCTTCCAGCGCCTCACGCACCTCGTCGCGCCGCCCCCCGGGCGCCAGAGCGGCGATCCAGGCGATGCGACGGGGAAGCGCGGTCAAGCGCCTTCCGGTCCCAGGAGCCAGAGCGCCTCGCGTACCTGCCGGCTTGTCTCGAGGGCCTCGACCCCTTCGTCGGTGAGTCGGTAGTGCCGGCGGGCCCGGCCCGGGGCGCCCGCAGGAGGATCGGCGAGCCACGAGTCCGCGAGCCCCTTTCGATGCGCGCGGTCGAGCGCCGAGTAGATCGCACCGAGCGTCACCTCGCGTTGCGCGTCGCGCGCCAGGGCGTCCTGGATCTCGTTGGCCCACGCGCGCTCGGGGCCGAGGCTCCGCACGCAGAGCAGCACGAGCTCTTCGAACTCGCCGAGGCGGTCTCCCTTCATCGAACCTCCGAGAGCCAGCGTCACCGTCATGATTTCTTACATACGTGAATGTAAATCATCACCCGGTCGGGTCAATGGCTCTATCTTGTGCTCATGGCCTCTTCCGTATCTCGCATTCGCCCGCTCTGGGACCGCCTCTCGCCCCTGCCCGGCGGCCGCTGGCTCTTCTCCCGGCTTCTCGGGCTCATGGTGCC
>CBFGQV010000120.1:0-7758 GCA_965651045.1 uncultured bacterium | reverse complement strand
GCCCTCGATTCGAGGTAGTCCGGGAAGAGCCCGGACAACCAGAGCGAGTAGTTGCCGAGGTGCGTACGCACCACGAAGGCCTCGGCTTCGGTCACGGACCCGATGCGGTCGACCAGGTCCACGAGGTAGTGATACTCCCGTTCGTCGTCGTCGCGCACCCGGTACGCCCGACCGCCCTGCCCGAAGGCGAGCACCACCGAGGCGACCAGATCGGCGGTGCCGGCGTCGTCGACCCCCGCTTCGAGCAGCGCCTGGCGCACCAGCACGTAGAAGATGACCGCAGGAGAAGCGGTGACGTCGGGGTCGGTGAGCAGGGCGGCGCGAACACGCGGATCGTCGAGCAGCGCGTCGGCGCCCTCCGATTCGAGCCGAGCGCGCGCCGCGTCGCGCAACTCCGGATCGTGACGCCCCAGCAGTTGCACCAGGTGGAGCGCGTCGCGGCGCGAGAACGACGCGCGCAGGGTCGGAAGGATCATGGCCCGCTCCTTGGCTTGCCGCGGCTCCGGGGGACTCTCTACCTTCGCCCCTCGTCCTACACGGAGCTCATCGGCCCGGTTCGTCAGGTTCCGGCAGAAAGGGTCGGACGGTCGCACCGCCGCCGTCAAGCGATGCGACCGAGACGGCCCGGACGCCGATCGAACCACTTCCGTCACCGTCAGGAGCGGTCTTGCCGCGCATCCGCAGCTTCCGCCGCCGGGTCTTCCTGGCCGTGCTCGCGGTCGCGCTGGTCCCGACCATCGCGGCCTTGGCCGGGGGTACGCTCCTGCTCCGGGAAATCGGCTCCAGCACCGGTACTCTCGGCCCGTGGGACACCGTGGCTTCGTCCGGGCGCGAGCTCATCGACGCGGCGCGCGACGCAGCCCCGAACGATTCGGCGGTGGCGGCCTCGGCCGCGCGCCACGGAGAGGCGCTTTCGGCGTCGGTCCGTCAGTCGCGGCTCTACACGCTCGTGACCGAGCGGGTGATTTCGCTCCTGCCTCTCGCGGCGCTCGCCGCCGCCGTCTTGCTGGGCGGCCTGGCGGCCTGGACCGCCGGGTCGCTCTCGCGCTCCTTCTCGGAGCCGATTCGGGAACTCGTCGGCTGGACCGAGCGGATCGCGCGAAGCGAGCCCCTTCCGCCCCGCGAGGCCTCGCCCGACTCGATCGCCGAGTTCGGTCGACTGCGCAGCTCGCTCCGGACCATGGCGCAGCAGCTCGAGCACGCCCGCGCTCGCGAGGTCGAGGGCGCCCGACTGAGGGCGTGGACCGAGATGGCCCGGCGCGTCGCGCACGAACTCAAGAACCCGCTCACGCCCATGCGCATGAGCGCCTCGGCGCTGGTCCGGAGCGACGACGCCGACAGCCGCGCCGCCGGCGAGCTCCTGCTCGAAGAGATCGGCAGGCTCGATGAAATGGCCCGGACCTTCGCACAGTTCGGCCGCATGCCGGAGGGACCCGCGGCGCAGGTGGACCTCGGAGAGCTCGCGCAATCGGTCGCCCGGCGCCACGACGGCACCCCGGCACCGGTGCGGGTCTCGGTGGCGTCCGGCACGCCCATGGTCCTGGGTCACCATGACACCCTCGCCCGCGCGCTCGGAAACCTCGTGGTCAACGCCCAGGAGTCCCTCGAAGCATGGGGCGAGGAGCACGTACGGCCCGCAGGCGCGGTCGAGATTCGCGTGGAGCCCTGCGCCCGCGGCGCCCGGATCGTGGTCGAGGACGACGGCCCGGGCATCCCCACGGAGATTCTGGAGACGGTGTGGCATCCCGACGTGACCACGAAGCGTCGGGGCACGGGCCTCGGACTCGCGCTGGTGCGCCAGGCGGTGGAGGCCCACGGGGGAACCGCGGATGCCGGCAACCGCGCCGAAGGCGGGGCTCGTTTCACGATCGAGCTGCCGCTCGAGCCACCCGAGGCCCGCTGATGCCGCTGAACGACGTCCTGATCGTCGACGACGAAGGCAACATTCGCCGATCGCTTCGTGCGTTGCTCGAGGCCGAGGGATACCGCGTGCGCGACGCTCCGTCGGCCGAGGCCGGGCTCGAGGCCGTCGAAGAACACGCGCCGGACATCGTCTTGCTCGACCTCGCGCTGCCGGGTATGCAGGGGCTCGACGCGCTGCCGGCGATCCTCGAGCGTTCGCCGAGCAGTGCCGTGGTCATGATGAGCGGCCAGGCGAGCCTCAGCGACGCCGTCGAGGCGACCCGGCGGGGCGCGTTCCATTTCATCGAGAAGCCGCTGGCGCCCGAAGCCGTGCTCCTGACCGTGCGGGGCGCGGGCGAGGTGGCCCGGGCCCGGGACCTCACGCGAGCCCTGCGCGAGGAGCTCGGTCCGGACGCGGAGCTCGTCGGCGGGTCGCCGCCGATGGAGAGGGTCCGTGCACTGATCCGGAAGATCGCCCCGACCGACGCCCGGGTACTCATCACCGGCGAGAGCGGCACCGGCAAGGAGCTCGCGGCCACCGCCATTCACGGGCTCTCGGAGCGTCGCGACGGTCCGTTCGTTCGGGTGAACTCGGCGGCGATTCCCCGAGACCTGGTCGAGAGCGAGATGTTCGGGCACGAGCCGGGGGCCTTCACCGGCGCGACCGAGCGCCGGCGTGGCCGGTTCGAGCTCGCCGACGGGGGCACCCTGTTCCTGGACGAAGTGGCCGACCTCGGCCCCGAGGCGCAGGCGAAGCTGCTCCGAGCGCTCGAGTCGGGCGTCGTGGAGCGCGTGGGTGGCGGCCGGCCGATCACGGTCGACGTGCGCGTGATCGCGGCCACGAACCGGGACCTGCGCGAACGCGTCCGCGAGGGGGCGTTTCGAGAGGACCTTCTCTTCCGCCTCGACGTGGTGCCCCTTCGCATGCCCGCGCTGCGTGAGCGGGCGGGTGACATACCGGCGCTCGTGGACCACGCGCTCACGCGTCTGCGCCGCCGACACGGTCTGCCCGCACCGAGGCTCGACGAGGGCGCGATCGCGGCACTCCAGGCGCACGGCTGGCCGGGCAACGTGCGCGAACTGCTGAACCTCGTCGAGCGCCTGGCGATCCTCCACGCCGGCGAACGGGTAGGTCGGGAGGCGGTCGTGCGCATACTCCCGAGTGCCGAGCCGCCGGCTCCCGTGTACGACGACGACGACCCACGCCCGCTGCGGGAACGCCTCGACGCGTACGAGCGCGCCCTGATCGAGGGTGCGCTCGCCGCCGCCGACGACAACGTCTCCGAGGCCGGACGCCGGCTCCACACCGACCGGGCGAACCTCTACCGCCGCATGAAGCGTCTGGGCATTCGCGAGCAGGACTGACCAAGACACCCCGAGGGACCACGATGAAGAACGTTCCGGCGACCGTCGCCCTGTTCGTGCTGCTCGCCCTCGTCGGGGCGACCCCGTGGGCGCTCTCGGCCCAGGATCGCATCGAGCGGGTCGGCCTCGACGACTCGGCGCGCGAGGAGCTCGTCGCCTTCCTGAACGATCCTGCGACGCTCCGGTTCAACGGTAGGCTTCGCGTACCCGCAGGGGGCTCGATCGTCGGCCAGGTCGCGGTGCTCGGCGGGCCGCTGATCGTCGAAGGTCGCATCGAGGGCTCGGTCGTGGTGGTGAACGGCGACCTGCGCATCGACGAGGGTGGGGCCATCGAAGGCGACCTGACCCTGATCGGTGGCGAACTCGGGTTCCTGCCGACCGGAGCCGTCCGCGGCAGCCTTCTGATCTACGAGGAAAGGCTCAGCTACTCCGTGCGCGGTGGCGAAGTCCGGCTTCGGGGTGGCCCGCGGGCCGACCGCCGAGGGCTCTACCTGGGCGGCTCGCGCATCACGATTCGAGCGGGCACGAACTACAACCGGATCGAGGGCCTTCCGATTCTCTTCGGCCCGGTGCTCCGGACCTCGGGCGGGAATCCCCTTCAGCTCGAGGGCTTGGGCATCTGGCGCACCGAGCAGGGGGGCACGCGCGACAACATCGGCTACCGGATCCGTCTCGAGCAGCAGCTCGGCGTACCGGCGCGCCTCACCTTCGGCGCGAGCGCGCACTCCGAGGTGGTGCCGATCGAGGGCATGGGTCTGCGCGACATCGAGGCGTCGTTCACGACCTTCGTGCTCCACAGGGACTATCGCGACTACTACGAGCGTCAGGGATTCAGCCTCTTCGCGAGCGCCCGCGCCGGCGCGCTCCCGCTCGAGATGCGCGCCGAGTACCGCAACGAATCGCACCTGAACGTCGAGGTCACGGACCCCTGGACGCTGCGGCGGCGGGACGCGCCGTGGCGACCGCTGCCGCTGATCGCCTCGGGCGACCTCGAGACGCTGGGCCTCGAACTCGAGTACGACGATCGGAACGACCCCGACGACCCCACCGACGGATGGTACCTGCAGGGCCGGCTGACACGAGGGCTCGGCGGGTCGATCGCGCGGCCGGCCGCGACCGACGCGGCGACGGGGCTCGAGGTTGCGCCCGAGCCGCTCTCTGCCCGGTTCACCTCGGCGCTGTTGGACCTGCGCCGCTACGCGCGGGTCGGCCCCGACGCGGACCTGACCTTCCGGGGGCTCTTCGGCGGGGTGGTCTCCGGGCGGCTGCCGAGTCAGTTCCAGCACGCGCTCGGCGGCGAAGGAACGCTCGCGGGGTATCGCCTCTTCAGCCTCGACTGCGGGGCGCGTTCTCGCCGCTTCACGGTCGAGCGCGCGGGTCCGGAAGACGTGTTTCCGACCTATGGCTGTGACCGTTTCGCGCTCTTCCAGGCCGAGTACCGAGGCCACTTCTCGCTCGATCTCGGGCTTTCACCCGACGACGACGACCAGTGGGAGTCGTGGGATTGGTATCCGGCGGTCGATCTGAGCCCGTCCTGGGCGGTCTTCTTCGAGGCCGGCCGCGGCTGGAGCCGGACCGAAGGCGGCGTCGACACCGACACGGCCGCGGATGTCGGCGTGGGCGTCTTTCTCGGGCAGCTCGGATTCTACTGGGCCTATCCGCTCACCGGAGAGGACCGGCGGGTCAACTTCTTCGTGCGGCTCCAGCGGCGGTTCTGACGGGCCGCCATCGTGTACGTCGTGGAACGTCTCGTGCGATGGGCCGCGCTCCTGGCGGTGACGGCGGCCTTCGTCACGATCGTGCCCCGGGGCGCCCGGGCACAGGAGGGCGGCGAGGGCCCTGTCGCCCTCACGGTCGAGCCGGTCTCGGGCGCGCTCGACGTCCGGCTCGGTGACCTCTTCGCCGACGGGGGCCTGCGCCGCGCGATCCATCAGGGGCTGCCGGTGCGCGTGGGCGTGCGCGCCGAGCTCTGGCAGGACCGCTTCTTCGACAGCCAGCGCGGTGCCGCCGAGTGGCGCGCGAGCGTGGTGTTCGATCCGGTCGACCGCAGCTACCACGTCGAGGTCCAGGACGGGGTGACCGAGACGGTGGGCGCGCTGGGCGACGCGAGCGAGGTGCTGCAACGCCGCATCCGCCTGCCGGTCCGCCCGGCCGACGAAGGTCGGTACTACTACCTGGTCGTCGTCGAGATGGAGACCCTCTCGCTCTCCGACCTGGAGGAACTGCAGCGGTGGCTGCGCGGAGATCTCGCACCGGCCGTCAGCGGCGACGAGGACGTCGAGGGCGCGCTCGCCCGTGGCGCACGCCGACTGTTCGTGCGGGCGCTCGGCCTGCCGGCCCGGCGCCTGCGCCTGCGCACGCCCACCTTCGAGATCGAACGCCCGCCGGGACCGGCGGAATCGCTGAGGCCGGCCGCGGCCAGATCAGAAGGAGTGAGGATCGACGGGGTGCAGCAGAAGCCCGGCGACGAGCGCCGCACGCTCGGCCATGCGGCCGACGACGAGGTGCTCGTGAAGCGCGTGCGCTCCGTCACCGACCGCGCCCAGGCCGTCGAGGGTGGCGGTGTGGAGGCTCGTGTGATTCCCGTCCGAACCCCCGCCGACCTCGGTCTCCTCGACGTCCAGCTGCAGCGTCCGCGCTACCGTCCGGGCGGCGTGCCATAGCGCTCGGTTCCGCGGGGTGCGCTCGAGCGGAGGGGTGCGGAGCCCGCCGCTCACCGTCAGCGTCACTCCGTCCACACCCGCATCGAGCGCCCGGATCTGTTCGTCGACCCAGCGCGCGTCGTCGAGGGTGCGGACGCGAACGTCGACCTCGGCCCGCGCGCGCCCGGGCACCACGTTCGGCCGCGTACCGCCCTCGACGACCCCGACGTTCACCGTGAGCCCCCGGTCGGGGCGCGCGAGCCCGTGCAGGCGCTCCACCGTTCGGGCGAGTGCGAGCACCGCGCTTCGCCCGCTCGCCGGATCGAGCCCGGCGTGCGAGGCCCGCCCCTCGAAGCGCAGCGTGTAGAGCCCCACGCCCTTCCGGGCCGTCTTGAGCAGGCCCCGGGGTCCGTACGACGGCTCGAGTACGAAGGCACGAGCCGCGGCGCGCGCGAGACGCCCCACGTGCCGGACCGAGTCGGGGCTTCCGGTCTCTTCGTCGCCGTTCACGAAGAAGACCGGAGTCGCCGCGGGCTCGGCGTCGAGCGCGCGAAGCGCGGCGACCGCGAAAAGTCCCTGCACGAGCCCGCCCTTCATGTCGAACACGCCGGGGCCGTGGAGCCGTCCGTCGTCACGCCGCACGGGCATCGTCTCGAGGGTGCCGAGGGGCCACACGGTGTCCAGGTGCCCGACCAGGAGCTGCACCGGCCGCCCGGGTACGCGATCCGCCGGCACCGCGAGCATGTGGCCGGCCGAACCGGAGCGACCCGTGATCCGGCGGATTCGAAATCCGAGCGCCTCGAGCTCACCCGCGAAACGGTCGTGGGCGGCTGCGACCGCATCGGGCCGGTCGGAGGGCGACTCGATCGAGGCCAGCGCTCCGGTGAGCGAGGCCATCTCTTCGGTACGCGCGTCGAGCCAGTCTCGAACGGCCACCAGCTTCTCGGTCCAGGCACTCGTCGGTGTACTGTTCATCGAGTCTCGGTGGCCGGGTCGCCCCGGCCGTGGTTCGGGTAGCTGTCGTCGAGGATTTCGACCAGGTGGCGCACGGGCAGCGAGCTCCCTGCGGCGCGCAACCGGGCCGCGATCTGCATCTGGCACCCCGGATTGGCGGTCACGACGACCTCCGCACCGGTGGCGAGAATCGCGCGTACCTTGTCGTCACCGATCGCGTCGCCGAGCACGGGGTGCGTGAGCCCGTACACGCCGGCTCCCCCGCAGCACTCGGCCGCTCCCTCGGCGTCCACGATCTCGAGGCCAGCGATTGCGGCGAGGACGGCGCGGGGCGCCCGGTCGATGCCCTGCGCGTGCAACTGATGGCAGGGGGGATCCCAAGCGGCCTTCACATTCTCGACGCTGCCCGGTCGCGGGCCGGCCTCGGCCAGCAACTCGCTCACGTCGCGCACGCGAGCCGCCAGGGCCCGGGCCTCGTCGGCGAGGGGATCCCCCTCGAGGAGATGCCCGTACTCGCGCATGGCCGCGCCGCACCCGGCGCTGTCCACGGCGACGTACGCTGCGCCGCTCGCTCGGAAGGCGCGTACGTTCCGGCGGGCGAGCGCGCGGGCACCGTCGAGATCGCCGGCGTGCGCGTGAAGCGCCCCGCAGCACGCCTGCCCTTCGGCCGCCACCAGGCGGTAGCCGTTGGCGCTCAGTACGCGGCCGGTCGCGGCCGCCACGTGCCCGAAGAGCTCGCCCTGCACGCACCCGCGGAGCGTCGCCACCGTGGCGCGCGGTTCGCGGTCGGACGCGGGGGTACTCGCCCGGTGCGCCTTCGGGCTCGGGACCGGTCGGGTGGCGGCGAGAAGCGCGAAGGGTGCGCCGAGCCGACCCGGCAGGGCGCGCCCGAGGA
>CBFGQV010000119.1:0-7758 GCA_965651045.1 uncultured bacterium | reverse complement strand
GGGGGCCGCGCCGCGAGCGGCTCGCCGGCGAGGAAGCGCAACAGATCCGCGCGGAGCGCCGCGGCCGAGCCGTAGCGGCGATCGGGCTCCCGGTGCATCGCCGTCGCGCAGATCAGGTCGAGCTCGCGCCAGGTGGCGGCGCCGACCTCAGGGTGCAGCGGGCGGCCGCGCTCCGAGGGGGGCGGCGGGTCGCGCTCGAGCAGCGTGCGCTCGACCTGCCCCGGGGTCTGGTCGGAGAGGTCGTGCGGGAGCGCCCCCGAGAGCAGTTCGTAGAGAATGACGCCCAGCGCGTAGACGTCCGTGTAGGTGCCGAGCGCGCCGCCCAGGATCTGCTCCGGCGCGGCGTACGCGGGGGTCATGAGGTTCAGCCCCGTGCGCGTGACCCGGGCCTGGTCGACCGCGTCCAGGTGCTTCGCGATGCCGAAATCCAGGAGCCGCGGGGCGCCCGACCGGTCGACCAGAATGTTCGACGGCTTGAGGTCGCGATGGATCACCGCCTGCCGGTGCGCGAAGTCGACCGCCTCGCACACGTCGGCCAGCAGGCGGAGCCGACCGTCCAGCGTGGGCACCCGCTCGCGACAGTAGCGGTCGAGCGGCAGCCCCTCGACGTACTCCATCGCGAAGTAGGGCGTGCCGTCGTCGAGCGTGTCGGCGTGGTAGAGCCGTGCGATGGCGGGGTGGGTCAACTGCGCGAGCGTGCGTTCTTCGGCCAGGAACCGGTCGCGCCGCGCCGGCGAGAGCGATGCGTCACGGAGCACCTTGAGGGCCACCCGGTCGCCGAGGCCCTCGCGCTCGGCCAGGTAGACGACCCCCATGCCGCCGTGGCCGAGCACGCGGAGCAGATGGAACGGTCCCAGGGTGCGGCCGGCAGGCACCGATCCGTCGAGAAGGGCACCGGCCAGCTCGGCGACGCCCCGGTCGAGCGGGCCGTCGGCGCGCGCGTCCTCGTCGAGCAGGCGCTCGACCGCCCGGCGCAGCTCGGTGTCGTCGCCGCAGGCGTCGTCGAGGAACGCGGCGCGCGCCTCGGGCGACCGCTCGGCGGCCTCGTGAAAGAGGGCTTCGACGCGCTGCCAGCGCTCGGGAGACATGCCCACCGCCGGTCAGCTCCGCGTGGGGCGCAGCTCGGCCGAGAGCCACGCGCGGGCGGAGCGCCAATCGCGCGTCACCGTCGCTTCGGACACGTCGAGGGCGGTCGCCGTCTCGGAGAGGTCGAGCCCGCCGAAGAACCGGAGCTCCACGACCTTCGCCTGGCGGGGCGCCATCGCCTCCAGATCGCCCAGCGCCTCCTCGAGCGCGAGCACTTCGGTGGTGGGCCCGAGCTCGGCGTCGAGCGAGGGATCGAGCGTGAGCAGGCCGACGCCTCCGCCCCGCTTGGCGGCCCCACGGCGCCGCGCCGCCTCGACGAGCACCTGGCGCATGGCGCGGGCGGCGATGCGCTTGAAGTGGAGCGCCGACTCGAATCGCACCTCCGGCCCCCGCGCGAGCTTCAGGTACGCCTCGTTCACGAGCGCCGTGGGGTTCAGCGTCTGGCTCGGATCTCCCCGCCGCACCCGCGACGCGAGCCGGCGCAGCTCTTCATACGCCAGGCTGAACAGCTGGTCGACGTCGGGCGACGGCAGGGGCATGGCGTGGGTGGGCGGGAGAACGAGGACGTGACCCGGTGCAGTGTCGGGCGCGCCGACCCGGCGGTCAATGGTCGCGGGGCTTGCCCTTCGGACGGGCCGGCGGCAAATCGTGGGCTACGATGCTCTACGCACTCCTCGCCGACGCCACCGTCGTGGCCCACGTCTCGTTCATCGTCTTCGTGGTCACCGGGGGCTTCCTGGTGCTCCGCTGGCCGCGGGTCGCATGGGTTCACCTGCCGCTCGCCGCCTGGGGGGCCTGGGTCGAGTTCGGCAATCGCGTGTGCCCGCTCACGCCGCTCGAGAACCATTTCCGTGCGCGGGCCGGCGAGGCCGGGTACGAGGGTGGTTTCATCGAACATTACCTCCTGGGGATCCTCTATCCGGCGGGGCTCACCCGCGAGGTCCAGCTCCTGCTGGGCACCGGCGTCGTGCTCGTCAACCTCGCGGTCTACGGGTGGGTGTGGCGGCGCCGACGGATCCGCCTTGCCGACGACGTGTAGGACAACCCAGCTTGCAGTTCCACCGCGCGGGCCGGTGCGCCGACGCGCGGTGCGGGGTGGGCCAGCCGAGGAGGAGGTGTCATGATGAAGCGTCGTCAGCCACGGGGCCACGCGGTCGCCGCGCTCGGGGGCGTGCTGTTCGCCCTCGCCGCGGCGCTGCCGGACGGGGCCGCGGCCCAGGCTTCGGGCCAGGGCTTTCTGTTCAAGACGCCGAGCGCCACGCTCGGGGTGCGGGTCGGCTTCGCCCAGCCCCGCACGCAGTCCGAAGTCTTCTCGTTCACGCGCGAGCAGCTCACGCTCGATGGCTCGGCCTTCGATGGGGCGACGCTCGGGGCCCAGCTCGGCCTGCGCGTGACGGACCGCGTCGAGCTCGCCGTCGACGTCCAGTCCATGCGCAGTGAGACCCGCACCGAGTTCCGCGACTGGGTGGACGTCGACGACCAGCCGATCGAGCAGACCACGTACTTCGACCGGGTGCCTCTCTCGCTCGGCGCCAAGCTCTACCTGACCGACCGCGGCCGGAGCATCGGGCGTTTCGTCTGGATTCCGACGAAGGTCGCACCCTACGTCGGCGCGGGCGTCGGCGTGACCTGGTACGTCTTCGAGCAGCAGGGCGACTGGGTGGACTCCGTGCCCGACGAGGACGGCTACCACGCGATCTTCACCGACACCTTCCGCGAAGACGGGAGCGCGGGTACGGTTCATCTGATGGGCGGCTTCGACGTGTCGCTCAGCCCGCGCTTTCTGCTGAACACCGAAGCCCGCTATCAGTGGGCGAAGGGGCCCATGGATTCGGCCGACTTCGTGGGCTTCGACGACATCGACCTTTCCGGCCTGCTCGTGACGGCCGGCATCTCGGTCCGCTTCTGATGCGGAGGAGAACCATGCACAGCACGACCTCGAGCGTCCGTTCCGCGCCGCGCCTGCCGCGTCTTCTCGCGGTGGCCGGACTCCCACTGCTCGCCCTCGCCGTCGCGGCGCCGGGCGTCGCGGCCCAGGAGGCCGACCAGCGGTGGTTGCCCTGGGTCGGCTGCTGGGAGCCCGCTTCCGGAGCCGAGGCCGGTGGCATGCTCTGCTTCCGCCCCGACGCGGGTGGGGTCGAGCTTCTCACCGTCGAAGACGGCGAGGTCACGGCGCGGGAGGCGCTCCGCGCCGACGGCATGGCCCGCCCCCGCGACGCCGAGGGATGTCGCGGCACCGAAGCGGTCCGGTTCTCCGACGACGGGCGGCGCATCTTCCTCGCCTCCGAACAGCGTTGCGACGGCGGCGCCGTACGGTCCGCCTCGGGCATCATCGCCATGGTCGCGCCCTCGGCGTGGATCGACGTGAAGAGCGTCGACGTCGAGGGTGACCGTTTCGCGGTCGCGGAGCTCTACTACGCGGTGCCGGACCAGGACCTCGCAGGCACCGGGCTCGAGGGGCTGACGTCGGGCCGCGAGATGGCGATCGAGACCGCGCGGGTCGCGGCCTCGCGCGCGATCACCACCGAACAGGTCGTCGAAGCATCGGGCGCCGTACACGAACAGACCGTTCAGGCGTGGCTCGCCGAGGCCGCCGACCCCTTCGCCCTCGACGCGGGCGTGGTCGAGTCGCTCGCGGCGCGCGGGGTGGCGCCCGGTACGATCGACGTGATGGTGGCCGTGACCTACCCGGAGCGGTTCGCGCTCAGCCGTGAGGCGGTGGCCGAGCGGCGGGTCGACGCGGGCGATCGCAGAGCCGACGCGCGCGAGGCCTACGGGCTCTACCGCGGCCCGCGGAGCCCCTTCCACTGGGATCCGTTCTACAGCTCTGCGTACCGCTTCCGCTACGGCGCCTACGGCTACGGCTACGGCGTGCCCGGCTACGGCTACGACCCGTACGGGCGCTGGGGCTTCTACCAGCCGACCGTCGTGATCGTGCAGCCCGAGCCCACCGAGCGCGGGCGCGTCGTCAACGGACAGGGCTACACCCGGAGTCGGGCCGGCGGGCAGCCCGCGGGGGCGAGAGGGGCGGCCCCCACGCGTGGGAGCGGCACGGTCGGCGCGCCGAGCCGGGGCAGCACGGGCTCGACGGGCGAGCCCCCTCGACGCGCCAAGCCGCGCGGAGGGGGCGGCGGGTCGGGCGGCATCTGACCCGACGGTGCCGGTCGAACCCTTCCGCATCGAGCGCTTCTTCGCGAAGCACGAGTTCACGGTCCCCCGTCTGCTCGGGGTCTCCGACTGCGAGACCCGGACGGTGGGGGACCTTCTCGCGCTCGAACCCGGCGCCGCCGACGAGTTGCTCTCGCTCCGGCTGGGCTACACCGAGTCTTCCGGGCACCCCGCGCTTCGCGCCGAGATCGCGGCCACCCTCGGCGGCCTCGAGTCCGACCACGTCATCGTGCACAACGCGGGCGTAGAGGGTCTGCTCACCGCCGCCCTCGCCGTGCTCGGCCCCGGAGACCACGCGGTCGTGCATCACCCGGGCTACCAGGCGCAGCGGACCGCGTCGGCCATCGCGGGGGCCCGGGTGTCGCGGTGGTGGGCGCGGCCGGAGAAGGGCTGGGCGCCCGACCTGAACGAGCTCGAGGCGCTTCTCGACGAGCCGCGCACGCGGCTCCTGGTCGTGACGACGCCCCACAACCCCACGGGTCACCACTTCGACGAGTCGACGCTCAGGGCCGTGCTCGCGATGGCCGAAGCGCGGGGTGTCGTGGCGCTGGTCGACGAGGCGTATCGGGGCTCGGAGTACGACGATGCCGACCGGTTGCCGGCGGCGGCGACGCTCTCCGATTCGGCCATCTCGCTCGGCCTCGTCTCGAAGGGCTTCGGGCTTCCGGGGCTTCGCATCGGGTGGCTGGCCACCCGCGACCGGGCGCTCTTCGAGGCGATCTCCGCGGCCAAGGACTACACGTCGATCTGCTCGTCGGCGCCGTCCGAACTGCTGGCCACCCTCGCCCTCCGTCACCGTGCGACGATCCTGGCGGACACGCGGTCCCTGCTCGGCCGCCACCTCGACCTTCTCCGGCGCTTCATGGACCGGCACGGCGATCGTTTCGACTGGGTGCCCCCCCGGGCGGGGCCGGTCACCTTTCCGACGCTCCGCGACGAAGATCCCGACGATTTCGCGGAACGGGCGCGACGCGAAGCCGGGGTGCTCGTCGTGCCGGGTTCGGTCTTCGACGCCGCATCGCGCCAGATACGGGTCGGCTTCGGGCGGAAGAGCTTCCCCGACGTCCTCGAACACTTCGAGCGCTGGCTGGGCGCGTGACGCGATCGGCCGCACAGGCTCCGTCGGAGCCGCTCGTACGACGCCTTCCGCTCTGGCTTCGCGAGAACCTTCCGCTGCTCGCCACCACCGTCCTGTGGGGCGGTTCGTGGGCCGTGGCGCGCCGCGTCTTCGACCTGCCCGAGCTCACCACTGCCGGCGCCGGTCAGCACCTGGCCGAACTCGGTCGGTACTTCGTGACGGACCTGGTGCCGATTCTGCTGCTGGTGATCCCCCTGATGCACCTGCTCTCCGGTGGACGGGCGACGGATTTCGTCGACCGCGCCTTCTGGCAGGGGCTCTGGCGCCGGTACACGACCCGCCGCGTGGTCATGGGGTTTCTGGTCGTGCTCGCGGCCATGCCGTTCTTCTACGCGGCCTACCGCGACTGGAAGACCGCCATTCCGGCCATGGTGCCCTTCTACCTGGACGCGCCCCTCGAGGCGCTCGACCGCTGGCTCCACGCGGGGCGGGCGCCCTGGGAGTGGCTGCACCCGTGGCTGGGCGTGCCCGACCGTACGCACCTCGTCGACGGCCTCTACGTGTTCTGGTTCGAGGCCAAGCTTGCGATGGTGCTCTGGATGGCGTTCACGCTCCGTCGCGTGCTCCGCGCGCGATTTTTCATCGCCTACGCCCTGATCTACGTGGTGCTCGGGCACCTGGCGGCGCTCGGGTTCTCGTCGGCGGGCCCGCCCTTCTTCGCCGACGTGGTCGCCGGATCGGCCGATCCGTACCGCCCGCTCCTCGACTACCTGTGGGTGCTGCACGACGAGTACTACCTCTACGCCGTGGACATTCAGGGCACGGTGTGGGCGGGCTACCGCGGTGCCCACGACGGGGTGGTGAGCGGCATTTCGGCGTTTCCGAGTGTCCACGTGGCCGTCGCCGCGCTCTACGTCTTCGTCGGATTCCAGGTGCACCGGCTGCTCGGATGGGCCTTCGGGGCCTTTCTGCTCGCGACGCTGCTCGGCTCGGTGCACCTCGGGTGGCACTACGCCCTCGACGGATACGCATCGATCGCCGCCGTGGCGCTCATCTGGTGGTGGTCCGGACACCTCACCCGGCGTTTCGTCGCGTGGGCCGAGCTGCCCGAGCACGGCGCGGGGCCGCCTCGGACCGACTCCTCCTCTTGACGGACTAGAGGACGCGTGCTTCTTTAGTCGGTCTAGAGGAACGAGGGCTGGCCGGGACACTGGCGGCGCGAGGTGGGTGCGATGACCGACGAACGGAGCGAACTGTTGCAGGGCACGCTGGACCTGCTGGTCCTGCGCGTGCTGTCGATCGAGCCGATGCACGGCTGGGGAATCGGCGAGCGGCTCCAGGAGATGTCGGGCGAGGTCTTCCAGGTGAACCAGGGGTCTCTCTACCCGGCGCTCCAACGCATGCGCCGCCGCGGTTGGATCACCGCCGAGTGGCGGCGCACCGAGAACAATCGCAGGGCGCGCTACTACGCCCTCACGCCGAGCGGAGAACGGCGCCTCGAAGACGCGGTGGCGGAGTGGCGCCGGAGCAGCGGCGCGGTGGAACGCATTCTGAGCGAGGCGTGGGCGCGGGGTTGAGGCCCCGGTCCGGTCGGGAGGACGATGATGGCGGAGTGGCTGCGAGCGCTGGCGAACCGGGTACGGGCCGCGGTGTGGTGGAACCGTGAGGAAGCGGAACTGCGCGACGAAATGCGGTTCCACATCGAACAGGAGACCCTCAAGCTGCTACGGCAGGGCTGGCCGGCCGCGCGCGCCCGCCGCGAGGCCCACCGCCGCTTCGGAGGTGTCGAGCGCATGCGCGAACGCGCCCGCGACGAGCGGGGCGCACGGTGGCTCGACGACGCGCTCCGCGACGTAGGCGTCGCCGCCCGTCGCATGCGCGCCTCGCCCGGAACGACCGCCGTCACGATCGGCACCCTCGCGCTCGGCATCGGCGCCACCTCGACCATGTTCAGCCTCGTCGACGGCGTGCTGCTCCAGCGGCTTCCGTACCCGGAGTCGGCGTCGATCGCGTCGGTCTGGGAGCGGAGCGACGACGGTGGTACGCTCCACGCTTCGTACATGAATTTCGCCGATTGGCGCTCGGCTTCGACGACCTTCGAGCAGCTCGCCGCGTACACGCCGGCCGGCGTCGTGACGGTGCTGACCCCCGCCGGCGGCGCGCGCGGCTCGGTGACCCGTGTCTCGGCGGACTTCTTCGACGTGTTCGGGGTCGAGCCCCTCGTGGGCCGCGTCCTCGCGCCGGACGAGCACGCCCCGTCGGGCCCCGCGGCGGCGGTGGTGAGCCACGGGTTCTGGCAAACCCGGCTGGGGGGCGCAGAGCCCCTCAGGGGCACGACCGTGAGCGTCCAGGGCACGCGGTACGAGGTGGTGGGGGTCATGCCACCGGCGTTCGGGTACCCGGGCGGCGCCGACCTCTGGGTCTCG
>CBFGQV010000118.1:0-7837 GCA_965651045.1 uncultured bacterium | reverse complement strand
CGCCGAGGAGGGCCTGCTCACGAGTTCGGGCGTCGACGTGCGGCTCCAGGCCGCGGGTCAGGGGCGGGTGGGGTGGCTCGGCTACGCGCTCTCGTGGTCCTGGGAAGGCAGTGACCCGGGCTTCTCGGATCGCTTCACCGGCCGTCACCTGCTCTCGGCCGGCTTCCGCGGACCGGTCTCGGGGCCCGTCGGGCTGGACCTGCGATTGGCCTTCAGCGACGGGTTGCCCTACACCGAGGTGCAGCTCGGTACGGTCGCCGAAGGGGACCGGGGCACGACGCCCACCGACCTCTACAACCTGGTCGAGAACCAGCCCGCGCTCACCGGCAGCGACCCCGCCGACAGCTTTCTTCGTGTCGACCTCGAGCTCTACGCCGAGTGGGACGCGCCCTGGGGAGGCGAGCGCGCACGCGTGCGGCCCTACCTGCGAGTCATGAACGCGCTCGACCGTCGCGACGCGCTCTTCTACTACTTCGAGCCCTGGCGCAACGAAGAGATTCAGCCGCTCGCCGAACGCTCCGTGCTTCCGGTGCTCGGCCTCGCGTTCACCTTCTAGTCTCGGGGGATTGCCGGATCGCGTTCAGGGCCGCGTCGGTGAGCTGATCGCGCGAGCCGGGCACGCCCCCGCGCACCACGTCCATGGCCTCGAAGATGCCGTCGAGGTGGTCCCAGATCTCCCGCTGCAACGCCTCGTCGTTCGGAAACGCCTCCATCACGGGGTCGCGAGACACCGTGCCGGGCTGAACCGGGTCGTAGTCCACGTCGGCCTCACGCACGAGCAGAAGCTCGTGCAGCGCCAGGGCACGCGCCGCGAGCGAGTCCATGCCCTGATAGAGCGCTTCACGCGCCGGCTGCGTGGCGCGGAAGTCCTCCAGCGCGCTCGCGAGCCGCATCGCGAGGACCGGCCCTTCGATGCCCTCTTCCCGTAGGCGCCCCACGAATCCGGCGCGGAAGAGCGCGGTGTCACGCCCCCGGAGTTCCGAGGTATACTCCTGGTAGCGCTCCCAGTACCGGGCCACGTGCGGGTAGGCCGAGGCCGTGGCCAGATAGTGCCCGTCGAGCCACCCATCGGGGCCCCCGCGAAGTCCGTACGACTCCCGGAGGCTGTCCATCACGTGCACCATTTCGTCGAACGCCGAACCCTCGGCCTCGGCGACCGCGTCGGCGACCGCACCGACCGGCGCCGGGCGCGGAGGTGGCGGCCCGTCCTGCGACGCGGTGGCCGGCAGGTCGCCGGCTTCGATCCCCCGCCCGTCGAAGAACATCCAGGCCGCGATCACGACCAGCGCGCCGAGGGCGATGGCGCCGGCGCGCCGCCGACGGCGCCCGATCGGGCTTCGGCGAATCGGCGTCGGCGGCTGCTGGATGCGGATCGCGGGCGCCACGATGTCGTCGGTGGGCGCGGAGCGTTCGGGGCGCGACGACGGCTCGCGGGCGGGTGCGCCGCCGGGTTCGGCACGCTCGACCTCGGGCTCCGCTTCGGGCTCGGGCTCGCTCGGCCGCTCGGCCGCGCGCTCAGCGTCCGGACGCGAAAGGTCGTCCGAGGGCTCGACGATGTGGAACTCTTCCCGGCGCACCGCCGCCGGGGTCGGCTCGTCCGCCTCGAGCCGGCGCTCGCGCTCCTGCCGTTCAAGAAAGAGTTCGACGGCGTCGGGCATGTCCGGTTCGTCGACCGGCGTGAGCTTCGGAAGCTCGGGCGTGGCCGAGCCGGAAAGGCTCCCGAGAATGTCGTCGTCGGGGCGAGGCGGCGCGTCCTCCGCCCGCGGCTCACGGCCGTCGTCGGCCTGGCCCCCGGTCCGTGAACCGGACCTGGGCGCACCCGGCGCCGGGCGCACGCCCGACGCGGCTCCTTCGAGTTCGTCTGCGAGCAGGCGGTAGGCGGAGTGCGCGCGGGCGGGCGCCCACTCGCGCGTGACGGCGTCGAAGAGAAGCGTGTTCTCGTCCACCCGCCCCATGGCGACACAGGCCCGCAACTCTTCCAGGCCGCCGACCTCGACCTCTTCGCCCGCTTCGTTCAGATAGAGGAAGCGGAAGCGCATGGGATCACACCTCGCCCCGGGGAACACTCGACCGACCAGGAAGACACCCTTCCCTACGCGGCCCCGGCGATGCACCGGGCGGGTCGGCAGCCGCACGCACAGGCGGCAACGGCCCCGGAGACGTACGTCCCCCGAGGCCGCATTTCAAAGGTACAGCCCTCGTCGCGACGATCACAAGGCTGAAGTTCGCACGACGAAAGACGAGCCCGGGGGCAGTCGTACCTTGACCCGAGGCTCCGGCCCAACGTATTAATCACCCCTCCAAACCACCGACAACAGGAGTGTTTCATGGGGGTCAACTCGGGGAAGCGGGTCCGCGTGGTCCTGCGCTGGATCCAGATCAAGGACAAGCTCGAACCCTTCTTCAAGGACTACGGCGAGTTCTTCTTCCGGACGAGGGTCACCACGGGTGACCAGGTGGTCGAGCATCGGCTTCCCGAGAAGGGCCACTGGGAGATCTCCGACCACCCGCGTTTCAGCCGCGTCGACAAGATCGACAAGGTCGTGTTCGAAGGCGAGCCCGACGACACGATGGTCGTGGAATTCTTCGGTGAAGAGATCGACCAGCTCACCGAGAACGATCATCTGGACGCGTATCGTCGCGAGTTCTCGGGCGATTGCGCCGGTTGGACGGGGCGTCACGCGCCCGGTGACGAAGGGTCGACCGATCCTGAGAACATGAGCAACTGGCGCCTCGGGTACGACATCGATCTGATCTAGCCGCGCGCGCGATTCGACCGCGCGCCGTACGGCGTCCAAGGGCCCCACCGGATTCGCTCTGGTGGGGCCCTTTCGTCGTGCACGAGGGGCCGGGGGCTGGACAACGAGCGCGCCAGACCGAAGATTTACCGAATATGGCCTCCCTACCCCTTCCCTCCGTGTCCGGTCGCGGCGCCGGATCGAACCCGACCAACCGATTCGAGCGGCTCGCACTGGAGCCGGAGCCCGGCGAGCGCACCGGCACCGAGCGCACGCGGTTCATGGCCGATCCTGCGAGAAGCATCATCGCCTACAACCGGAGTCCCGACGTCGGTGCCGACGCGGGTGTGAACCCCTACCGGGGCTGCGAGCACGGGTGCGTCTACTGCTTCGCGCGCCCCAACCACGAGTTTCTGGGATTCTCGGCAGGGCTCGACTTCGAGACGCGCATTCTCGTGAAACGCGAGGCTCCGTCGCTCCTGCGTGAGGCACTCGCGGCGCCGAGCTGGCGGCCGCGCCCGATCATGCTGAGCGGCAACACGGACCCGTACCAACCGATCGAACGGCGCCTGCGCGTGACACGAGGCTGCCTCGAGGTGCTCGCCGAGGCCCGCCATCCGGTCGCCCTCATCACCAAGAGTCACCGGGTGGTCGACGACCTCGACACGCTGGTCGAACTGGCGCGCCACGACGCCGTCGCCGTGACGCTCTCCGTCACGACGCTGCGACGAGAACTCCAGCGACGCATGGAACCGCGCGCCTCGACGCCCGAGAACCGGCTCCGGGCGATCCGGGCGCTCGCGAACGCGGGCGTGCCGGTGGGGGTGAACCTGGCCCCGGTGATTCCCGGGCTCACCGACGAGGAGATGCCGGCGATTCTCGAGGCGGCGCGCGAGGCGGGCGCGTCCGGGCGGGCTACATTCTGCTGCGCCTGCCACATGGCGTGAAGGAGCTCTTCGTGGAGTGGCTCGAACGGCACCGCCCCGAACGGCGCGACCGGGTGCTCTCACGGCTCCGCGAGGCGTACGGCGAGTCGCTCTACGACGCCCGCTTCGACGTCAGGGGCAAGGGCTCGGGGGCGTACGCCGAACAGCTCCGGGCGCTCTTCCGCGTGACGAGCCGTCGCCTGGGGTACGGCAGACCCCCGGCGCTCTCGACCGCGGGGTTCCGTCGACCGGGGCGGGGCGGGCAGCTCGCGCTGGACCTCGCCCCGTGACCGCCGGGGCGCGTCCCGTCAGAGGTCTGCCAGCGCCCTCGCGCGCTTCGCCGAGGGGCTCCGGCGGAAGGTGTAGAGAAAGTTCGTGAAGCCTTCGTCGTAGTCCGAAAGGCCGTTCTGGCCGGTCGCCTTCAGGCGAAGGTCGTAGAGCTGCTTCATCGCCTCGCCGACCGTCGAACGGTAGAGCCCGGGGTCGGGCGCGAGGCGGTGGAACTGCTCGGCCAACGGCCCTTCGAGCCCGGCGTGATCGACGGCCTCGCGAAAGGCCGCGCTGTCGTCGCCGGCCAGCACCCGGAGCTGCCGGTGCAGGCGTTCGGCGCGGGCGGACTGAACGAGGAGGGGATCCCCCGAGTGACGAAGCGCCAGGTAGGCGAGCGCCTGCGCGTGGAGCTCCTTCCAGTACCCTTTCCGGTGCACGAACTCGTGCGCGACGATGTGCGCGTGGAAGATGCCCGTGTCTCGGAAGATCGCGATGTCGCCGCTCAGCACGTCGCAGGTGCCCTGCGCGAAGGGAAACACCAGCGCGGCGAGCGAGACGTTCCTTATTTCGTCGCTGGTTTCGACCCTTTGACCCGTGATGCCCGCGATGAAGTCGGTGAGCACCTCGTTCACGCGCCTCGCAAGCTCCCGCTTCGGCCGGCGCTCGTCGACGTAGTGCTGATTGAGCAGTTCGCCCAGGCGCGCAATCTCGTCACGCCGGAGTGCCATCGGTTGGGCATCGAGACGGCGCACATCGGCGCCGAATTCGGCGAGGAAGTCGATCCGGCGCACGCCCTGGCGCGCCGACCAGTCCTTGAGCACGCTGCCCGCGTACATGCCGAGCGCGGCGGCCTGCACGACGCGCCCCGGGAGCGTCGCACCGAGCAGGATCCTCGAGGCGAGCGGGGCCGCGACGAAGAGGTCGGAGAGCGAGACGGGAGTGTACGTCGCGTCGTTCGGAATCCGTATGCGTTCCATGACCTCCGTACGCACGGCGGGGCGTGCGGTTCCCCGACGGAGCCGGAACGCCCGGCTCCACGGACGGTACTGAAGCCCCGAACCCTCACCCCTCGGAGGCCCCCGATGCCCACGTCCCGCACTCCGCTCACGCGCCTGCTGACGCCCGCCTTCGCGCTCGCCGCCTGCACCGCGTTCGCGCTCGCCGCGCCCGCCGCGGCGCAGGAACTTCCCGCCGACGAGGAGGGGGCCACCGCCCGCCTCGACGCCTCGCCGCGCCACGGCGAATGGGTCCGGTACGACGCCGGCGACGGCGACATGGTCGAAGCGTGGGTCGTGTATCCGGAGCGGAGCGACCCGGCCCCGGTCGTGGTCGTGATCCACGAGATCTACGGGCTCACCGACTGGATCCGGGCGGTCGCCGATCAGGCGGCCGCCGAGGGCTTCATCGCCATCGCGCCGGACCTTCTGAGCGGCAAGGGGCCGGACGGCGGCGGCAGCGCGGCGCTCGACCGCCAGGGCGCGGTGCGCGAGGTCCGGGACCTCGACCCGGCCGAGGTGCAGCGTCGCCTCCAGGCCGCGGCGGCCTACGCCACCGCGCTTCCCTCCGCCACCGACCGCGTGGCGAGTGTCGGGTTCTGCTGGGGCGGCACGACGAGCTTCGCCTTCGCGGCGTGGGAGGGGCTATCGGGCGCGGTCGTCTACTACGGATCCACCCCGGCCGACGAGATCGTCGCCGCCATCGACGTGCCCGTGCTCGGCCTCTACGGCCAGGACGACGAGCGGGTGAACGCGACGATTCCCCGGGCCGAGGCGACACTCGGCGAGCGCGGCCTGTACGAAGCGGCGCTCTACGACGGCGCCGGACACGGATTCCTGCGCGCGCAACCGGCACGCGAAGGCGCCAACCTGGCGGCCTCGCAGGGCGCGTGGCCCCGCACGGTGGCGTTCTTCCGTGAGGTGCTCGAGGCCAACTGAGGGCTGAGGGCATTCGAGCCCGCCGGCGCCCTTCAGCGCCCGGCCAGCACCTCGTCGACGACCGACGCCAGGTAGTCCCAGTATCGGGTGATGTAGTCCCGGCCCTCGGGCCCCGCGAGCAGCCACGGGTTCATGAGGGTGTGGCGGAGCAGGTAGATGTGATCCGCCTCTCGGCTTCGGTCCGTGGGGATCGCCTGGAAGGTCTGCCGATCGAGGCCGAGCTCGTCGAGAATCCGGTCGGCCTGCCCCCCGGGCAGCGTCTCGCGGGTGAGCGACGTGTACGAGCCGATGAACGTCTTCACCTGCACCGGCCGGTCGCCGTCGACCTTCATACGCTGGAAGACGGCGCGACCGAACCGATTCATCGCCGCGAGCGAACGGTTCCCCTCGGGGTTGAGCGCAAGGCAGATCAGGTTCGAGTCGGGCTCGAAGGGCACGCATAGCCGAACCCGCCCGGCCAGCCTTTCGCGGGCCTCGGCCGACGAGTCCCAGAACATCTCGCACGCGCGCACGGTGAGCCGGAGCACGCGACCCAGGCCCTCGGAGTGGAGCGGCAGGACCCGGTGCGTCACGTGGACGGCGGCGGCCGCGGCCCCCGGCTTGGAGCCCTCGAGTATGTACTGGCCGAGGTTGTGGAGCTTCTGCCGGCGGGGAACCTCGACCTCCTGGTCGCCGAGATCGAAGACGTAGGCGGCCTCCTGCGTGATGAAGTCGACGACCTCGCGATTGCGCGCGACGAACGCACCCGCCGGGTACGGCACGAAACCGAGCTTGTGCGGATCGACCGTGACGGAGTCCACGGCGGGAACCGCCTCGAAGGCCCGGTAGACGGTCTCGCTCGGGAAGTGTCGGAAGCCTTCGGCCGCCACCTCTTCACGCCTATGTAGCGTGCCGTCCGGCCGGCGGAAGACGCTCATCAGGTATCCCCCCCAGGCGGCGTCGACGTGCAGGCCGAAGTCGACCCCGCGCGCGCGCCAGCGTTCACGCTCGGCGACCAGCGCGTGAATGGGGTCGACCGTGCCGAACTCGGTGGTGCCGAGCATGCCGACCGCGCAGAGGATCGGCACCTCGCGCTCCACGGCGCGCTCGAGACACTCGGCGAGGTGGTCGGCGTCCATGCGCATGTGGTCGTCGACCGCGACCTTCACGAGGTTCGCCGTGCCGAGCCCGAGCACCTTCATGCCCTTCGCCCACGAATAGTGGGCCGACGTGGGCACGACGACGCAGGGGGCCTGCAGGTCCCGGTGCTCGAGAAAGAACCCGGCGGTTCCGGTGCTCTCGATGCGACGGGCGCGCACGGCGCGCGCGAACTCGTGGAACGCGTCGGGCGAGGCCTCGGCCCGGAGGCGCCGCGCGATCTGGCGGCGGAGGGCGATGGTCTCGTCGATCGAGAGGTTGAGCAGCTCCCACTTGGAGTACTCGGAGAGGCGCTTGTCGGCGGGCCCCACCGCCTCGGGGTCGTACGAGCAGTCGCGCGCCCCGGCCTGCAGGGCGAGGGCGTAGAACTTCACGGACCGGAAGTTCCAGAGCGCCTCGTAGTTGGCGACGGTGCCGCCACTCGTGAGGTGCCCCCAGGCGCAGGGCTCGGCGCCGTCGTCGACCGAGAACCCGAACATGCGCGCGAGGTCCTCGCCCGCCTCGAGCTCCCACTCGAGGGTGACGGGCGCCGCCTCTTCGCTGACGTTGTTCGGGTTGTAGAGCGTGGTGACGAGCTTGGCGACGAGCCCGCTCAGGAGCAGATCGCCGGTCATGTGCCCCACGTAGCGCGGGTGGAAGAACGGCACCGCCCGCTTCAGGGCCGCGCTCATTCGGTAGAGTTCGGCTCGCGTGCGCGCCTGGACGTCGAGGAACTCCGGCTGGTGGCGGGCACCCGCAGAGATTCTCAGGCCGTCTTCCGGATGGAAGTTCCGACGCCAGAAGGCGTGGTCACGCAGAAATTCGACGACCAGCGATTCCAGGAGCTGGTCGT
>CBFGQV010000117.1:0-7846 GCA_965651045.1 uncultured bacterium | reverse complement strand
CACGGTACCGCCCGTCGTCTTGGCGACCATGGCCTCGGCGAGGCCACACACCCGGGCGTCCTGCGAGGTGACCGCCGACAGCGGGCACGAGAACCCCTGGATCTTCCAACCTCCGTTCTCACGGTGAACCTCCACCGTGCCCCCGAGTGACCGGAGTAGATCGG
Organism: uncultured bacterium; assembly: GCA_965651045.1. Classification (GTDB taxonomy): domain Bacteria; phylum Gemmatimonadota; class Gemmatimonadetes; order Longimicrobiales; family Gaopeijiaceae; genus Gaopeijia. Next base: position 7,682 of record CBFGQV010000117.1, on the reverse strand, counting down.
CGGCGGCCTGAACGCGCTGGTCCGGCGTGCCTTCGGCCGGCACTGCGGCGCGCTCACCCACCTCGATCAGCGTTTCGCGAACCCGGTCCGGACCGTCCCGCTCGTCCAGCACCGAGAGCATGCCTTCGAGGACGAACGCGTACGCCTTGGGAAAGAGTTCGTCCGCTTCCTGCGAGAGGGCGTACACGGTGGCGGGTTTGCCTCCGGTGTCGCGCCGCGTGTCGCGCTGCACGACGAGGCCGTCGAGTTCCAGGCCCGTGAGGTGTCCGCGGATGGCGTTCGCGCTCACCCCGATCTCGTCGGCGATCTCCTGGACCGTGCGGTCCGAACGCATGAGCAGCTCGACAATGTCCAGCCGGGTGCGGCCGATCAATCGGTCGAGCGCGTGGGGGTTCGATGCCATGGCGTGCCTGCCTCACAGAAGCGTGGGTTTCCGAATGGTTTACTTGGCTTTCGGCCCTGGAGTTCCGCCAGGGGCCGCGAACTACGGATCAATTTAAGCATCTTTCACAATAAAGTTATTGACAAAGCACTCAAGGCTAAGCAGATTCGTGACGAATCCAACACCTCAACCTCCGGATCGCCCCTCTGCCGGGCGAGGAGATGATCGTCATGAAGAATGCAGTCGCCGTGGTGCTGCTCTCGTGCACCGTGCTCGGTCTTCCTGCCCCAAGCGTCAGCGCGCAAGAGCTCGACGATGCGGCCATCGCCCACATCGCTGTCACCGCGAACCAGCTCGACATCACGGGAGCCGAGCAGGCCCTCGAGAAGTCGTCCAACCAGGACGTCCGGGCCTTCGCCGAAACGATGATCCGCGACCACAAGGGCGTCATCGAACAGGCGGCGGCCCTCGCCGCACGGCTGGGCGTCACGCCCGCGGACAACGACGTGAGTCGGTCCCTCGCAGCCCAGGCCGAGGACGTGAGGATCCGTCTCGCGAGTCTTCGCGGCGCCGCCTTCGACCGCGCCTACATGGACAACGAAGTCTCGTACCACGAGGCCGTCATCGCCGCCGTCAACGACACCCTGGTGCCCAACACGTCCAACGGCGAGCTCAGGCAGTTGCTCGAGGCCGTCGTGCCGGCGCTCGAGGCCCATCTCGCCCACGCGCGCCGGGTGAGCGCCGAGCTGGACGCGCGGTGACGCGCCCGCACGCCCATGCCGTGTTGAAGATGCTTTGGGCGGGGCCCCTGCTCGTCGCGTGCGTCGGCGACGCAGGGGCACCACCACCCACGAAGCACACGGTGGAGATCCGCGACATGGCGTTCCATCCGGCGGCTCTTCGGGTGCGTGCCGGCGACACCATCGTCTGGGTCAATCGCGATTTCGTGCCGCATACCGCTACGGCCCCGGACTCGGCATGGACCTCACCTCCGCTCGGTCAGGGCGAGCGCTGGAGCATGGTGGCTCCCGTAGCCGGGGCGGGCACCTACATCTGCGCCTTCCACCCGGTCATGGAAGCGCGCCTCATCGTCGAACCCTCCACCTCCGTCGAGGAGACAATCCCATGAAGACCCGGACTGCTCTGGGCTGCGCTCTGGCGCTCACCGTTGCCGCGTTCGCGGCCTGCGACGACTCGCCGACCCGAGGCGAGGATCCACCGCCGGCACCGGACCCGCAGGCGGTGTTTCGGTTCGAGACCTTCGGCAACGAGACCTGGTGGACCGACACCCTGCAGATGAACCAGGTGATCCAGGCGGCCGTCGATCCCCTCACCGCCCTGTCCGTCGGCCTCAAGGTGGACGCGGACGCCCTGCCCGAGGGGATCCTGGCTACCGCCGATCTGAGCGACCCGGCCACCACCGTGGCGCTCATCGGCCTGGATGCCGTCCTTGGTATCAAGGGCGAGGTGGACGGGGCGGGCAACCTGACCCGGGTCGGCATCACCTGCGCCCTCTGCCACTCCACGGTGGACAACTCCGTCATGCCGGGCATTGGCCGGCGACTCGACGGATGGCCGAACCTGGATCTGAACCCCGGGCTCATCGTGTCGCTGTCACCGTTCTTCGCGGATCCGGCGGCGCAGGCCGTTCTCACCTCGTGGGGCCCCGGCATGTTCGACCCCCGCTTCAACATCGACGGCATCAACGACCCGGTCGTGATCCCTCCGGCGTACGGTCTGGATGGCGTGGCGCTGGAGACGTTCACGGGCGACGGACCCGTCTCGTACTGGAACGCCTACGTGGCCATCACGCAGATGCACGGGCACGGCGATTTCTCGGACCCGCGCATCGGGGTGTCGGTGGATTGGAGCGAGGACCTGGTCACGCCCCTGCTCGAGCCGCTGCTCGAGTACCAGCTCAGCCTGACCGCGCCGCCCCCGCCCGCGGGCTTCTTCGACGCAGCGGCCTCGGGTCGAGGCCGGGCCGTGTTCGCGAGCGCCGGCTGTGCCGACTGCCACACGGGTCCCCTCTTCACCGACGCCGCCGACCGCCTCCACGAGCCGTCCGAGACCTGCATGGACCCCACGCTGGCTCAGCGTGCCGCCACCGGAATGTATCGCACCACGCCGCTCCGGGCGCTCTGGCAGCACGCGCCCTACTTCCATGACGGGAGCGCCGAGACGCTCGGCGAGGTCGTGGACCACTACGAGTCCTGCTTCGATCTGGGCCTGAGCGCCTCGCAGCGGCTCGACCTGATCGAGTACCTGAAGAGCCTTTGATCGCCATGAGCGCGACAAACGACGACAGCGCGGGTGGCCCTGACCTGGTCCGGGGGATTTCCTCCCGGCTCTTGCCAGTGGGCGGGCGCCTGGTGGGATCGGTCGGAGACGAAGCCGTGCTCGTAGTGCGGACTTCAAGCGGTCTGCGAGCGGTCCAGGCCGCGTGCCCCCATTACGGGGCACCCCTGGCCGAGGGTTGCATACACGAGGGTCGTCTGCATTGCCCATGGCATCACGCTTCGTTCGACCTGGACGATGGCTCGGTGGGGCGCCCCCCGGCCCTCGACGGTCTCAGGACCTGGAACGTGGTGGAGACGGACGGGCTTATCCGGGTGCCCGATGTCCAGCCGAAGGCGCCCGTCCGGCGCACGCCGCCGAAGGAACTCGGACGCATCGTCGTGGTGGGCGCCGGCGCGGCGGGAACCGCTGCCGTGCTCGCGCTGAGAGAGGCTGGCCACGCCGGTGCACTGCTGCTGATCGATCCGGACCCGGAAGCGCCCTACGACCGACCCAACCTGTCGAAGGACTATCTCGCGGGCACAGCGCCCGAGGAGTGGCTGCCGCTGCGTACGTCCACGGATTGGGAGGCCCTCGGCGTCGAGCGCGTCGTGGACGCCGTCTCGCGCATCCGTGCCCACGAACAGGTGCTCGAGCTCGACAGCAGCCGGTCCGTGGCGTTCGACGGCGCGATCCTGGCCACTGGCGCCGAACCGCGCCGACTTCAGGTGCCTGGGGCGGACCGGCCACACGTTCACTACCTGCGGTCGTTGAACGATTGCCGCGCGCTCAGGGCACGGGCACGGGACGGGACAGAGGCGGTGCTGATCGGGGCGGGCTTCATCGGACTCGAAGCGGCGGCCGCGCTCAGGAGCCGCGGCGTCGGCGTGACCATTGTGGCGCCGGAAGCGGTTCCTCTCGCGGGGGTGCTCGGCCCGGAGCTCGGTACCGAGCTCTTGGGCCTACATGAGCGGAATGGCGTGCGATTCTGCCTCGAGTCCGGCGTTCAGGAGATCGGGTCCGAGCGCGTCGTGCTCGTTGACGGGCGCTCGATACCCGCTGATCTGGTCGTGGTCGCCATCGGCGTGAATCCTCGCCTCGCGCTGGCGGACGATGCCGGGATCCCGGTCGACGATGGGGTGCTGGTCGACGCGTTCCTCGAGTCCGGCGGCGCCGGGATCTTCGCCGCTGGCGACATCGCTCGCTTCCCCGATCCTCGTGGTGAAGGGACCCTTCGCATCGAGCACTGGAGCGTCGCTCAAAGCCAGGGCCGAACAGCCGCGCTCAACCTCCTGGGGTACCGGCGCACCTTCGACGAGGTGCCCTTCTTCTGGACGTCGCAGTACGGCATGACGCTCCAGTGGTCGGGGTTCCCGGGGGCCTGGGACCTCTCTGAGATCGACGGGAGCCTGCGAGAGGGTAGCCTGGCCGCGCGCTTCGTGCGGCGCGGGCGGCCGCAGGCTGCAGTGTTCGTCGGGCGTGACCAGGAGGGGCTGCGATGGGAGTTCGGCATGACGGACGAACTCGCGGGTGTAGAGCGATGAGCGCCCCATTCGCGATGGCCACACCTCCCGACCTCGAGCACGGCCCTGAGACGGCTAGGGACGCCGCGACCCAGCTCATCCAGCAGCTCCTGCGAGAACTGGGGGTGCCCGAGAGCGCGACGGAGGGCCTTCGACTCGCTGCTGCCTCGGCCGCCCTGCGTGACCTCACGCGCGGGTACGGCGAGCGGCCCGAAGACGTCATCGGTGATGCGCTGTTCGACGAGGCGAGCGACGAGCCGATTACCGTGCGGGACATTCCGTTCGTCTCGGTGTGTCAGGAGCATCTGCTGCCGTTCCATGGGCACGCGCACGTGACGTACCTGCCGGGATCGGCGGTCGTCGGGCTGTCCAAGCTGGCACGCCTGGTGGACGTGTTCGCACATCGCCTCCAGACCCCCTCGCAGCTCGCGAACGAGGTCGCGTACGCAGTTCATGACGGGCTCGAGGCCCGGGGGGTGGCGGTGCGCATCGAGGCTCGCCAACTCTGCCCCGGCGTCTCAGGGACCATCACGTCGAGTGCGTATAGAGGTGAGTTTCGCCTGCCGCTCTGGCGCGGGCGCCTGGAGGGGGTCCGATGAGCGGGCGCCGTTTCACCGCTCGAGCGTCACCGGCGCCATGATCCCTCCGGACCTCTACATTCTGGACATCGACTCGCAACGAACCTGGTGCGAGTCCACGAGACTGCTGCGTGCAGTCCTCGGGCTTCCGCTGCTCCACAAGATCCTCGTCACCAACGGCCTCATCGTGGCCGTGGGAGCCGGGTTCGGAACCGCTTTCGTCACGCACTTCGCCCGCACCTGGCCGGGACACCCCGTGTGGCTTCTTGTCTTCACGGTCGGTACCGCCGGGGGGGCCTCGAGCCTTCTCGTCAACTGGCTGATCCTTCGTGTGGCGCTTGCACCGCTTCGGAGCATCGAGGAGACCGCGCGAAGGGTGGAGGCCGGAGATCTGGATGCACGCGCACCCATCGGCCTCATGGCCGACCCCTCGTTGGCCCGACTCGGACGTGTTCTGAACGACATGCTCGACAGCGTGTCCCGTTACAGGATCCGGCTTCGCCGGCTCGCGGCCGGCTCGGTTCGGGCGGCGGAAGAGGAACGAAGGCGGCTATCACGTGAGCTCCACGACGACGCGGCGCAGCGGCTCGCCGTTCTGATGATCCGTCTTTGTCTCCTGCGAGACGAGGTGGCCGATCCATCCACCAGGCAACAGCTCGAAGCGTTTCGCACTGTGCTCGCTGACACGCTCGAGGCGATCCGCCGGTACGCACGAGGCCTGCGACCTCCCGCCCTCAACGATGCGGGCTTCGAAGCTGCGGTCAGGGGGCTCGCTCGGGACATGGCCGAGGCCGGCCTGGACGTGCATGTCGTCGTCGGTCGCCTTCCACCCAAGATCGCCGAGACAGTCGAGCTCGCCCTCTATCGCATGATCCAGGAGGGTCTTTCCAACGTTCTTCGGCACTCCGGGGCACAGGCTGCAACGCTCCGACTGGAGACCGTCGCGAACCATCTCCATGTCCTGATCGGCGATGAAGGGTTGGGCTTCGACGTCGAGCGCGAGTGGGCGCGTGGACAGGGCCTCGGCCTTTTCGGTCTCCGCGAGAGAGCGGTTCAGATCGGTGCGGTGCTGGACGTGCACAGCAGGCCGGGCGCGGGCACGAGCATCCGGATCGACGTGCCCCTGCGTGAGGCAGTGTGCGAGGTGCGCTCCTTGCTCGAGGCCCACGGCGCCCTGTAACGCCTGGACGGCAAGGGGGACCGTTGGGGTGAGCAGCAGGCTCTCACACCCACGACGATTGATATCATGGCCACTAGCGATCAGGCCGTCCTTCCCGTACCGGTGATCCCCCCGGAAACGACGACGGCGACCGAAGCCCCCTACAACCCGTTTTCCGTCGCACAGGACCAGTTCGATCGGATTGCTGAACGCCTCGACCTGGACGACGGCATGCGCCAGCTCCTTCGCGCGCCGCTGCGCGAGTACAGCTTCTCCATTCCTGTTCGCATGGACGACGGCACGTCGCGCGTCTTCCAGGGCTTCCGGGTCCAACACAACGACGCGCGCGGCCCGAGCAAGGGTGGGATCCGGTTCCACCCGGACGGGAGCCTCGACACGGTTCGAGCCCTCGCCATGTGGATGACCTGGAAATGCGCCGTGGTCGATGTCCCGCTCGGAGGGGGGAAGGGGGCGGTCGTCTGCGACCCGCACGAACTGAGCTTGCCCGAGCAGGAGCGGATCTCACGGGGATGGGTGCGTCAGATGGCCCGGAGCGTCGGGCCCGCCCGAGACGTGCCTGCGCCCGACGTCATGACCAACGCCCAGCACATGCTCTGGATGCTGGATGAGTACGAGACCATCCAGGGGCAACGCCTGCCTGGTTTCATCACGGGCAAGCCCGTCGGAATGGGCGGCTCGCTCGGACGCCGTGAGGCAACCGGGTACGGCTTGGTGTTCGCGCTTCGTGAGTCACTCCGTGAGTTGGGGCTGCGTCAGGACGAGGTCACAGCCAGTGTTCAGGGTTTCGGGAACGTCGCGCAGTTCGCGATCGAGCTGTTCACGCGACGGGGAGGCGTGGTCCGGTGCGTCTCATCCTGGGACCAGAACGACCGGGTAAGCTACGCCTTCCGCCGTCGAGAGGGCATCGACGCCGGCGAACTCGCGGCCATTACGGACGCATGGGGCGGTATCGACAAGGATCGGGCCCGGGCCTTGGGGTACGAGGTGCTTCCTGGTGACGAGTGGCTCACTCAGGACGTCGACATCCTCATTCCAGCCGCGCGCGAGAACCAGATCGGCGCGGTTGAGGTCGATCGCATGTCGGACCGCGTGAAGATTCTGGCCGAGGGTGCGAACGGACCCACCCTGCCTGAGGCGGACGCGATACTCCGGGACCGGGGCCTGTTCGTGATCCCCGACATTCTCGGAAACTCCGGGGGCGTGACGGTGAGCCATCTGGAACAGGTCCAGAGCAACACCGGCCACTACTGGACTCGGGACGGCGTACTCACGGAACTCGACACCCGCATATCGTCGGCCTTCCAGGCGGTGCTCGACCTGGCGCGCGCGAGAGAGCTGACCATGCGGGACGCAGCCTACACCATCGGCGTGGAGCGCGTCGCCCGCGCCTGCAGAGATCGGGGGTGGATATGACTCGGTGGATCCTACCGTTGGTGGTGTTGGTCGCGCTTCTGCGTCAGGTGCCTTGGCGGTGTCCCGGAGGCCCGGACGCGAGGCCCTGAATCAGGACGATCGGGCTACGAGACCAGCAGAGGCCGTGGCAGACCGAGCCGCTGGACCCTATCGGCCACATGCGGAGGTGTCGTACGTTTGCGCACCTACTCGCGCGCAACCAGAGGCCCTTCGAGCCGGACTTGCCTACCTGCGAACGGGGTCATGAATGCTCCTGTATATCGTCGATCTGATTGGCGTGGCCGTTTTCGCGGTGAGCGGAGCACTTGCCGCGGGGCGCAAGCAACTCG
>CBFGQV010000116.1:0-7852 GCA_965651045.1 uncultured bacterium | reverse complement strand
AGCGGCAACCTCGCCGTCCACCCCGTCGGCCATCATCTCCGGATCATGCGTGTGTTACCGCACGTCAGATACCCGGAGGATCGTTCGGGTTCACCGGGGGCGTGAGGTTCGGGTTGCCCTCGTACTCGCTCCGGGGAATCGGGAAGCAGGTCCATTCGTCGTACAGACCCCACGTCGGGTAGTTGACGTGCTCGCCGGTCGGGAAGTAGCTACCGCCGTCGAACGGCCCGTTGCCGCCGTCGAAACGCGTCCAGCGGCGCAGGTCCGGCAGCCGGAACCCACCCATGAAGAGGTCGCGTGCCCGCTGGTTGCGAAGCTCCTGCTTCAGCGCCTGGCCCGAGAGGTTGACCGCCGGCTGGTTGCCGTAGGCCCGCCGCTCGTTTACGAACGCCAGCACCGCGGCGTCGTTTCCACCCTGCATGGCCAGCGCTTCATAGTAGTGATGCTGGGCCTCGAGGTAGTCCGCCATCAGGACGTCGGTCTCGAACTCGGCCAGCAGCATCATGTCGTCGGGATCGGTGCCGGTGCAGCTCGGACACTCGGCCGACGCGGGCGCGATCGTGTTGCCCGTGTACTGGCTGTAGCGCAGCCCCTGGAAGAACTTGTACAGGGGCGTAAGGCCGTTGTGGCCCACCGTCTGGTCCGGCATGTGCTGAATGCGCGGATCGGTCTGCGGCGCTACGACACCCTGGTTCCGGAATGTGAATCCCGTGCCGTCGAAGCTCGGGTGCTGGCCCATGAACCGGGGGTGGATGCCGTGGGTGAAGTTGCCGCCGTGGCTGGTGCCCTGAAGCGGGTTCCGTCCTCCGGAGATGTCGACGTAGTCGATCCAGAGTTCGAATCCGCTCGTTACGGCGGACGCGTGCTGCGCCGCCTGACCCCACTCGCCCATGCCGAGGTAGGCCCGGGCCAGCCCCGTGCGGGCCAGGTTCGCCAGGTCGTCACGGCCGGCCGACTGGGCCACCGAAAGCGCCTCGGTCAGGTAGGGAATCGCCGTCGCGAAGGTCTCGAGCTGCGACAGAATCTGGTCGCTGGGGTTGTCGGGATCGGGCGACAGCACGGCCTGGCAGGTGTTCTCGGCCAGGACGACCGTACCGTACCCTGCGTACACGAGCGTCTCGGCGAGTTCCGCGTCGAAGTCCGTGTCCGGGTCGTCCTCGGCCCAGCCTCGAATGTGCTCGGCGAGGCCGTCGGCCATACGAATCGTGCGGCTGAGGCCGGAGAAGATGGCATCGGTGGCTCCCTCGTCGTACGCCACGATGCGCTCGTTCATGCGCGCGTGGCCTTCCCAGTTGAGCCCGGTGACCATCTCGTCTGTGAGGAAGGTCGCGTACTGGATCACCTCTCCGACATAGACACCCTGAAAGGCGTCGATCACGCCGTTCAGTCTCACGTCGAGCAGCGCCGGGTCGTCCAGCGTCGTCGTCGCGATCTCGTCGGGGTTGTTCACTTCGAGCAGGCTGTCGGTGTTGCACGCGGTCGCGAACAGGAGTGCGCCCGCGGCACCCAGCACGGCCCATCGGGTGTGTGTGCGATTCATCGGTGCGTCTCCTCTAGAACGTGACACGCATGGACGCGCTCAGACGGCGAGTCTGCGGCGTCGACGCGTAGTCGAGCATGTTGAAGGTCGAACCCGGATCGAACTGCACCTCGGGGTCGCCCTTGCCTTCGTACTTCGTCCACATCCAGAGATTCCGCGCCGAGAGCGTAGCGGTCCAACGGCTTCCCGGCAGGAACGTCGTAAGTCGCTGAGGCACCGAGTACGACACCGAAATCTCGCGGAGCTTCAGGTAGTCGGCCTGCGAGATGTGCGAGAAGGTCTGAAGCGACCGCATGGCGATCACGTCGGCGACCGTCACGTCGGGGTTGAGCGGCGTGCCGCCCGTGTTGACGTCCCAGGTGTTCAGGTCGCTGCGCGTGCCGAGCGAGCAGGCCGCGCACCACTGGTAGTGACCACCCGCGTACTGCAGGTGGGCGAAGAAGCGCAGGTCGCCGAACACCGTGAAGACGTTGGTGAGCGACGCTTCGCGCGTGGGCCGCGACGGGCCCATGTAGATCTCCTCGCACTCGTCCTGCGTCCACGTCGGATCGCTCGGAGCCCAGCGGCAGTCCGACATGACTTCGACGTTCTGCCCCGAGGCGTCGAGCACCGGGTTGGCGATCACGTTGCCGTTGTTGTCGTAGATGATCGGCTGCCCGTCCGGTCCGCGCTCGACGTCGACCGCCCAGAAGCCGCCGAGCGGGTAGCCCTCACGGTGGCGCTGCACCGAGGCGAACGAACCGAACGCCTGCTCTTCACGCGAACCGTTGAACGACACGAGCTTGTTGTTGTTGGTCGCGAGCGAGAGCGTCGCGTCCCACCCGAAGTTTTGCGAAACCACCGGCGTACCGGTGAGCAGTACCTCGAAGCCCGAGTTGCTGATCTCGCCGATGTTCACCAGGTGCGTACCGGTGAAGCCGGTCGACGTCGGGTCGGGCACGCTGATCAGCGCGTCCTTGGTGGTCTGGTTGTAGTAGGTGAACTCGACGCCCGCGCGGCCGTCCAGCACCGACGCGTCGAAACCGAACTCGAACTCCTGGCCGGTCTCGGCCTTGAGGTTCGGGTTGCCGTACGACGAAACCGTGAGCGTGTTCACCAGCGCGTCCTGGGCGACGCCCTGGCCGCTGGTGAAGGTCCGGTCGGCCGAGAACGGCGCCGGAGCGTTGCCCGCCCGGCCCCAGGCTGTCCGGAACTTGAGCTCGTCGACGAAATCCCAATCGAAGAAGTTCTCGTCGGAGATCACCCACGAAAGCGAGGCCTTCGGGTAGACCACGAGCGAGAACTCCGAGCCGAACGCCGAGTTGTCGTCGACCCGCACGGCGCCGGTCGCGTACACGCGGTCGCGCCACCCGAGCCGCTCCTCGACGAAGAAGCCGAGCGAAGTCTGCTCGGTGAGCCCCTCACCCGCGTTCCGCGAGGCCGCGGCGCTGATCAGGTTCAGGTTGTTGGCCACGAGGCCCGTGCCCGAAGCCGAGAAGACGCGCCGCTTGCGCGCGTTGAGCTGCATGCCCGCCGACAGCGTCGAGCTGAGCTCGTCGCTGAAGTCGTAGTCGGCCGAACCCGCGTAGTCGACCGTCCAGCGGTGCGTGGTGGCGAGCGTGTGGCCGATCGAGCCGGTCGCCGCGAGCGCGCCCCAGGGCGCGCGGCCGGTGGTGTCCTGACGGGTGAAGTCGGTCTCGACGTAGCTCTGGCGGTCCATGCCGAGGGTGAGCTTGTGCCGGAACCAGTCCGTCGGGTTCCAGTTGGTCGTGAGGCCGATCGTGGTGCGCTCGACGCGGTTCTGCCGGTCGAACTCGTTGCTGACGCCCGGGCTGAAGCCCAGGAAGCCGGGCTCCCACGGCGCGGACTGAGCGCGCGCGCGGCCACGCATCGCGTTCCGGATGATGCCGTTCGACGCGTTGTTGCTCAGCGGCTGCTGCAGGTGCGTGCGCGTGTAGCTGAACTGCGACGCGATGCTGATCTCGTCGGTCGCGCGAATGTCGAAGTTGGCCCGGCCGCCGAGGCGGTCCGAGAAGTTGTTGAAGTACACGCCCTCTTCGTCGCTCTTGTTGAACGACATGAAGTAGCCCATCGCCGACGTTCCGCCGCGTACCGACGCGTTGAAGTCGCTGAAGGTGCCGGCCCGGAGCGTCGCCGGGTGCCGGAAGAGCGGGTCGTCGCGCAGAATGAACTCGTCGCTTCCGGGAATCCGGATGATGTCTTCTTCCGGAATGCCCGTGCGGAGCACCGGGTTGCCGTCGGCGTCCTTGGCCCACCACTGCAGGTCGTTCGGGTCACGGTTGCCCGCGACCACCTGGCACCCCGGGTAGGTGTTGGAATTCTGACGGGCGACGGTGCAGCGCGAGTAGGTGGTGTAGTTGTCACCCGACACGCTCTTGGTCCACTCGCTCTCGCCGTAGTCCATGCTGACGGTCCACTGCGCGCCGTCGGTCGACTCGCGGCCCTTCTTGGTGATGATCTGAATCACGCCATTGGCGGCGTCGGCGCCGTAGAGCGTCGCGGCGGCCGGTCCCTTGATGACCTCGATGCTCTCGATGTCGTCCGGGTTCAGGAAGTCCAGCGCGTTGCCGCCCTGGTAGGTGCTCGCGCCCTCGACCACGCCGCTCTCGATGCGCACGCCGTCGACGTAGAACACCGGCTGGTAGCCGCCGCTCAGCGAGCCCGCGCCGCGAATGCGGATGTTCGACGACGAGCCCGCCTGGCCGCTGTTGGACATCAGCGTGAGGCCCGGCGTGCGCGAGGTGAGCAGCTCGTTGGCGTTCGCGACCGGCGCGATGTCGAGCTGGTCGCCGACCTGGATCTGCCCGACCGAGTTGCCGAGCTCGCGGCGCTGCTGGCCACCCGACGTTCCGGTGACCACGATCTCGTCGAGCGCGATCGCCGACTGCGCCAGCGCGAAGTCGGCCGTGACGGTCTGGCCCGCCTGGACCGTGACCGTGACCTCGGCGCGCGAATAGCCCAGCAGCGTCGCGCGAATCGTGTACTCGCCCGCGGGAACGCCCGCGATCACGTACCGTCCGTCTTCACCGCTGAGCCCCCCGCGCGGGGTGCCGACGACTTGAATCTGTGCCGATGAAAGGGGTTGCTGCGTCGCCTGGGCGCGAACCACGCCCGTGACGGTGCCACCCTGCTGCGCGCTGGCCGGTGTGCTCACGAAGAGCAGACCCAGCGCGGCGAACAGGGCGGCGAGACCACTCGAACCAGAGGTCCATCTCATGCCCGCCTCCTGCGGTTGGGGAACCTTCGACCTACGAACACGAAAGGCCGCCCCCGCGATCTGAATCCGAACCCCGTCGGATCCCGTTATCGCCCTCAACCCCTACCCCGACCCACTGCCACCTAGGGAAAGCCCGGTATTCGTATACATATACCGAGGCCCCCGCGCAAGTATTTCAGACTTGGCCGAACGACCGGCTCTCGCTGCGACGTGGCAGCTACCGAGCACCGCCGGGCGGCCTTCGGACCGGGCGACCGGCGAGCGCGCCCGTCACGACTCCGTCGCGGAGGGCAAATCGGCCATTCACGAGCACGTGGACGGTGCCCTCGGAAAACCGGTGGGGATCGTCGAAGGTGGCGAGGTCTCGCACGCGGGCTTCGTCGAAGATCACCAGGTCGGCGTACCACCCTTCGCGCACCTGGCCGCGGTCGCCGACGTTGAAGAAGGTCGAGGGCAGGCCCGTCATGCCGCGCACCGCGAAGGGCAGCGAGATCACGGGCTCGTCGAACACGAAGAGCTTCAGCTTCCTCGTGAACGCGCCGTAGACCCGCGGATGCACGACGTCCTGGCCCGGGTGCGGCGTACGGCCGTCGGTGCAGGTCATCATCCATTCCTTGGTGGCGAGCAGGCGAATGTTGTCCAGGTCGTAGAGGTCGAGGTTCATGACCGCGGCCTCGCCCTCGTCGAGAATGCGGCGCACGGTCGCCGGTACCGGCAGGTGCCACGCTTCGGCCACCTCGGCCAGCGTCCGCCCGTTGAGCTCGGGACGGGGATCGACGATCAGGATCTTCCCGGCGCCGCCGCGGAGCTCGAGCATCTCCATGGTCTCGACGTCGAGGCGCGCGCGGACTTGGGGGTCCTGGAAGCGTGCGCGCATGGCCTCGGCGCCGCCGGCCACCGCCCATCGCGGTACCGTGTACGCCGAGAGGCTGCTCTGGGTGGCGGTGTACGGGTGCTGGGCCGCCATGACGTTCACCCCGCGGGCGCGCGCTTCGTCGATCAGCCGCGCGCCTTCGGCGGCGCGCCCGCGGTTGTGCGCGCCCTGCGGGCTGAAGTGCGAGAAGATGACCGGGGTGCCCGCGCGCTCGCCGATCTCGATGCCCTCGGCGGTCGACGCCAGGTAGCCGATGCCCCGGTAGGTGGCGCCCAGGTCGCGGTCGTGCGTGTCGTAGATCCCCCCGTAGCGCGCAGCGACCTTCGCCAGCTCGACGACCTCGTCGGTGGTCGCGTAGGACCCCGGCGCGTAGAAGAGGCCGCTCGAGAGGCCGAACGCGCCCTCACGCATGGCGCCCTCGACGTAGGCGCGCATGCGGTCCATCTCGGCCGCGGTGGGGGCGCGATCGTCCATGCCCATCACCGCGCGCCGTGCCGCGCCGTGCCCCACGAACCGAAGGGCGTTGACCGCGATGCCGTCGCGCTCGTAGCCGGCGAAGACCGAGTCCACCGCGCCTGTGCCGCCGCCGTCGAGGCCGAGCACCACGGTGGTGATGCCCTGGTAGAGCTGCGGGACCGCCTTTCGGCCTTCGTCGGTTTCCAGCTCGGCGTGGCTGTGCGCGTCCCAGAAGCCGGGGGTCACGAGCAGCCCCGACACGTCGACGGTGTCACGCGCCTCGACGCCTGCCGCTCGGGCGTCTCCGACGAAGCCGATGCGTTCGCCGGCGACGCCCACGTCGCGGCGCACCCACGGGTTGCCGGCGCCGTCGAGCACGCGGCCGCCGAGCAGCAGCAGGTCGAGCGGCGTCGCGCGCGGCGCCGGGGCCGCTGCGGCACCGGGCCAGCGCGGATCGACGGCGCCCACCCACTCGCCGGCCGCGGCGTCCCATGCGACGACGTTGACCCGCCCGAAGTAGGGGGCGGCGTCGCGCGGCTCCACCCGGTAGCCCAGCGAGGCGATCGAATCGATCTGTTCGGGGGTCCACCGGGCGCCGTCGCGTGCCTCGAGGTAGAGGGTCGAGGCGGTCGGGTGCAGCCTCGGGCCCTCGAGCGCCCGGGTAATCGTTCCGCCGTCGTCGACGAACCGGCTCACGGTGGCGACGATGCTCGAGATGATGCGGCGACCCCCCGCGGCGCCCAGCACCAGTACCGGGCGCCCCTCGTCGAGCACTAAAAGCGGCGACTGCGACGACCAGTGGCGGCGCGTACCGGGCTCCAGCGCACCCAGATACTCCATGGTCGCCGCGTAGAGGAAGCCGAGCTCCGGCGAGGCCACCTTGGACCCCATGCTCGGGCCGACCGACTGCGTCATGGCGACGACGTTGCCGTCGCTGTCGGCGACGGAGAGGTGCGTCGTGTGGTCGGGCTCGGGCCGGTCGGGGCCGGTCGGTGGGGCCGGGGCGTCACGGATCTCACGAGCGCGCTCGCCGGCCCGTTCGCGCGAGGTCAGCCATCGGGCCTTTTCGGCGGGCGGCGTCACCACCCGCTCGCGGTCCTCGAATCCGGCCAGGAGCGCCTGCGTGAGCAGCTCCGCCCAACGCACCGAGCCCACCTCACCCGTGAGATCGAAGTGGTCGAGAATCTGGAGGATCTCGATGGTGGTCGCGCCGGACGCGGGCAGGTAGCTGCCCACGAGCTCGAGGCCCCGGTACGAGCCCCGCACCACGGGCGACCGCTCGGCCCGGTAGGCGGCCAGGTCCGACGCCGCGACCAGCGCCCCGGCTTCGGCGAGTTCCCGGGCCATGACCTGCGCGAGCGACCCACGATAGAAGGCGTCGGGCCCTTCGGCGGCCAGCACGCCCAGGGTGCGCGCGAGCGCAGGCTGCCGGAAGACCTCGCCCGCGCCGTAGGGCGAGCCGTCGGCGCGCAGGAAGTGGCGCCTGGAGCCCGGAAAGGTCCGCAGGTCGTCTGCGTCGTCTGCGATGCGCTCCGCTTCGGCGGCCGCGAGCGGGAATCCCACGCGCGCGAGCGACTCGGCCGGAGCCAGCAGCCGCGCGAGGGGCCAGGTGCCGTGCGCGGCCGCGGCTTCGGCGAGGGCTGCGACCGTGCCCGGCACCGCGATGGTCGACGGCCCGAACGCGTCGTCGTCGGCCACGGGCCCGCCCTCGTAGGCGGCGGGCACCTCGGTCGTGCCGTCGATCGCGGCGACCTCGCCATCGGTC
>CBFGQV010000115.1:0-7876 GCA_965651045.1 uncultured bacterium | reverse complement strand
CGCCTTCCAAATCGCGGGGGTCGACCGGGTCGGGCAGATCGTCCGGCGACGGCTTCCGCCTCGACTTCCGCGGCGCCGCAACCGCCGGCTCGGGTTCTTCGGGCTCGGGCGTGAGCGTGGCCTCTTCGGCCGACCCGGTCTCGTCGTCTCCCGATTCGGGGCCGGTCCAGGGCTCTTCGGGCAGAAGCGAGGGCGTCTCGATCGGGTCGGCACCGGGCACCGGGCCGAACCAGCCTCGGAGCGCCCGCCAGCCATCCGCGAGCGAGCGGCCGGCCCGCGCACCTCCGGCGCCGAGCCCGCCCCCGAGTGCGGTCACCGCGCGGAGCGGATTCCACCGCAGGGTGACGACCAGCAACCCCACGAGCAGCGCGGAGGTGAGCAGCAGACCGCCGAACCAGCCCAGCCCGGCGAGGAGCGGCCCGCCCAGGAATCCCCCGAGCCACCCTGCGGGGAGCCTCGCTCCGGGCGTGACATGGAGCCCGATCGGGATCAGGGCGAGCAGACCGGCCGCCAGCAGCGCGGCGCGCACCGACCACTCGCGGCCGAGCCACTCGCCGGCCCGGAGACCGCCGATGCCCAGGAGGACCGCGACGAGCGGAGCGGCAACGCCGAACGCGCGAACGGACCACCCACCCACCACGCCGCCGAGCGCCCCCATGACGTTGCCGGACGGGAACCAGTCCCGGACGCCCTCCGGCAGCCAGGCAAGCGGCAGGAGCGAGAGGAAGAGAAACGCCGTCAGCGCCAGCAGCCCCACCGCGAGCAGGTCCCGCTGCTGCTCGGCGGTGAGCAGTCCGTCGGTCTTCCGGGCCGCCTTCCGCTTACGCGCCATGGGGCCGCAGGCGGATCATGCGGTCCTCCATCTCGGGCACCACCCGGTGACGGTCGAGCCGCGCGCACCACTCGAGGTCGTCGGCCATGTCGAGCGCAGTCAGCGCCCGCCCCGCGTCGGTCTCGGCGAGGAACGCGGCGTCGGGCTGCACCAGGTCGCAGAGGGCGCGCGCCGCCCGGGCGCCGTCGCCGAGCTCGAGGGCATCTCCACGCGCGGCCTCGAGGCGCCGGACCAGAATGCCCGCGCACACTGCGTCTTCAAGGGCGAACAGCCCTTCGCGGCCCGCGCACACCACCACCACGCGCTCCGCCCGGGCCACCGCGTCGACGATCGCGGCGAGGTTCAGGAACGACGCCGCGAGCACGCGAGCCGCGCCGTCGGCGGCGAGGAAGGCCGGGGTGCCGTTGGTGGTGTTCATCACCAGGCGCTTCCCCTTCACCTGCTCGGCGGTGAACTCGGCGGGCGAATTGCCGAGGTCGTACCCCTCGATGCGAAGCCCCCGGCGCTCGCCGCAAAGCAGGAGCTCGTCGCGACCGAGCGACTGCGCGAGGCGCATGGCGTCTTCGGTCGAGGCCGCCGGGTAGATCGCCCGGGCGCCGTTCGCGAGCGCCTCGACCATGGTGCTCGTCGCGCGGAGTACGTCGACGACCACGACCGTCGCCTCGCTCAGGTCGCTGAATCCCGCCTCGGGAAAGGTGAACCGCACCTCGGCCCTCATGCTCCCTTCGCTCCGCCGTTCCGCCTGGTCGCGAACCGCTCCAGAAAGGCGGTGTCGACGCGCCCGGCCTGGAACTCCTCGTCGCGTACGATCTCGCCCAGGAACGAGACCGTCGTGTGCACGCCCTCGATCACGAGGTGGTCGAGCGCGTTCCGCGCGCGCGACAGGGCCTCTTCACGCGTGTTGCCGCTCACGATCAGCTTGGCGAGCAGCGAGTCGTAGAAGGGCGGTACGCGGTAGCCCTGGTAGATGTGGGTGTCGAGCCGGACGCCGGGCCCGCCGGGCGGGTGGAAGGTCGTGATCGTGCCGGGCGAGGGCGCGAAGTTGCGCTCGGGGTCTTCAGCGTTGATGCGCAGCTCGATCGCGTGCCCGCGAAGCTGAACGTTTTCCGGAAAGGAGAGCGGCTCGCCCGCGGCGACCCGGATCTGTTCCTTCACGAGGTCGAGGCCGGTGGTGACCTCGGTCACCGGGTGCTCCACCTGAATGCGGGTGTTCATCTCGATGAAGTAGAACGACCCGTCCTGGTCGAGCAGGAACTCGACGGTGCCCGCGCCCACGTAGTCGATGGCTTCGGCGGCCTTCACCGCGGCATCGCCCATGGCGCGCCTGATCTCCGGCGTGAGCGCCGGCGAGGGCGCCTCTTCGATCAGCTTCTGGTGGCGCCGCTGAACCGAGCAATCGCGCTCGCCAAGGTGCATCAAACGGCCGTGGCGGTCGCCGAACACCTGGAACTCGACGTGGCGCGGCCGGACGATGCACCGCTCCAGATACACGCCCGGATCGCCGAAAGCGGCCTGCGCCTCGTTCTGGGCCGCCTGGAGGAGCTTCGGAAAGGTCTCCGGGTCGTTGGCGACACGCATGCCCTTCCCGCCCCCGCCCGCCGACGCCTTGATCATGATCGGGAACCCGATCTCGCGCGCGGCGTCGGTCGCCTCTGCGGGGTCGGTGATCACGCCTTCGGTACCCGGCACGGTCGGCACGCCGACCTCCATCATGGTGCGGCGGGCCGTGGCCTTGTCGCCCATGGCGCGAATCTGGTCGGGGTTGGGACCGATGAACACCAGCCCCGACCGCGTGCAGATCTCGCTGAACTCCGCGTTCTCGGCCAGGAACCCGTAGCCGGGGTGAATCGCCTCGGCGCCCGTGATCTCGGCCGCGGCGATGATGCGGGGAATGTTCAGGTAGCTCTCGCGGCCCGCGGGCGGCCCGATGCACACGTCCTCGTCGGCGAAGCGCACGTGCAGCGATTCACGGTCCGCCTCGGAGTACACGGCGACGGTCTTCACGCCCAGCTCGTGGCAGGCGCGGATGATGCGCAGCGCGATCTCGCCGCGGTTGGCGATCAGGACCTTCTTGAACAAGGCGCGACTCCCCGACCGGTCAGGCCGGGTCGATGCGGAAGAGAACCTGGCCGAACTCGACCGGCTCGGCATTGTCGACGCAGATCTCGGCGACGGTGCCCGCGATCTCCGCCTCGAGCTCGTTCATGAGCTTCATGGCTTCGATGATGCAGAGCGTGTCGCCCTTCCCGATCTTCGCGCCGACGTCCACGTACGCGGGCGCGTCGGGCGCCGGCGAACGGTAGAAGGTGCCGACCATCGGCGACGTGACGTCGACGAGGTTGGACCGGGGGGCGTCGGCGTCGGCCTTCGCGGGCCCGGCGCCGGCGTCGCCGCCCGATGCGTGCGGGGCCGCCGGAGCCGCCGCGGGGGCGGGAGCCGGCAGCGCGTGGGCAGCCGGCGCGACGGGCATGACGGGCCCGGCGGGGGCGGATTTCGACAGCCGCACCCGTGTTCCACCTCGTTCGATCTCGATGGAGTCCAGGCTGCTCTCGTCGATGGCTCGGATCAGGCGTTCCAGGAACTCGAGGTCGATCATGCGCTCACCCGCGTGAGATACTTGTCTTCGGTCCGGTCGACCTTCACCACGTCACCCTGCTCGACGAAGAGGGGCACCTGGACCACGGCTCCGGTCTCGAGCTTCGCCGGCTTGGTACCGCCCTGCGCGGTATCCCCCCGAACCCCGGGATCGGTCTCGACCACCTCGAGTTCGACGAACTGCGGCAGGTCGACCGAGATCACCTTCTCGTCGTGGACCAGCCCCTCGCACTCCATGTTCTCCTTCAGATACTGGAGCTGCGCGTCTCCGATCACGTCACCCGTCAGGGGGATCATCTCGAAGGTGTTGGCGTCCATGAAGTAGTAGAGCTGGCCATCGGTGTAGCTGTAGTTCACCGGACGCCGCTCGAGCCGCACGTCGGTGACCTTCTCACCGGCGCGGAAGGTTTTGTCCACCACGGCGCCGGTGAGAACGTTCTTGAGCTTGGTACGCACGAACGCCCCGCCCTTGCCGGGCTTGACGTGCTGGAAGTAGGTAATGGCCCAAAGGGCTCCGTCCATGTTCAGGACCATACCGTTCCGGAAATCCGACGTGCTGGCCATAGAGTGCGATCAATCGGCGTTCAGAGTCGCGTTCAGGTGGGCCACGAGGCCCCGGAGCCCAAGAAGATAGCTGTCGGGCCCGAATCCATAAACCACACCCACCGCCGTCGGCGCCAGGAACGAGCGGTGACGGTAGCGCTCGCGGGCGGCGGTGTTCGACAGGTGGACCTCGACGTAAGGCCGGCCGACCGCGCGGAGGGCGTCGGCGAGCGCGACCGACGTATGCGTGAGCCCCGCGGCGTTCACCACGAACCCGTCGACCCGGTCGGCCGCGCCCGCGATCCAGTCGACGAGTTCACCCTCGTGGTTCGACTGCACGGTCTCGAGCGAGGCGCCGAGCTCCGCGGCCAGCGCCTCGAGGCGGCGGTCGATCTCTGCGAGCGTGGCCGTACCGTACACGTCGGGCTCGCGCCGCCCGAGCAACTGCAGGTTCGGGCCGTGCAGCACGCCGATCTTCATCGATCCTCCGCCCCGTCGTCGGACCACGAGAGAAGGTCGTCGAGGTAGTCCGCCACGCCGGGCTCCGCGTCGGCGGCGGCCTCCGCGGCCTCGTCGGCGGCGGCGGGGGGCTCGTCGCTCTCGTCGGGCCGGGCCTCGGCGGGGGCTTCGGCAGGTGCGTCGGGTGCCGGAGCGCCGACTTCGAGCTCGCGAATCCGCGCGCGCAACGCCTCGTCGTGGGGATTCCTTCGCAGCAGGTATCCACCGACCTCGAGCGCCTGCGCGTGGAGCCCCTGACGGATCAGCAGGTCCAGCATGGTGCGCGTGTAGGTGACGTCGCCCTCGTCCACCTCGTCACCCTCGTCACCCTCGTCACCCTCGTCACCCTCGTGCGTCGCGGAAGGCGCGTCGCCCGCGTCCGCCCGCGCGGTGGGTTGCACTGCGCCTGGCTCGTCCGACGCATCTCGCCCCTCGGAGGGGGCAGCGGCCTCGACATCGGGTGCCAGCTCGGCGATATCGACCACCGCGCCGAACAGCCCCGACGGGGCGAGGTGCTCGATCGGCGTCGGCGTCTCGGGCTCGGCCTCGAGCGCCTCGACCGGTTCCGGCGCAGGTTCGGGCTCCTGTGCGGGCTCCGGTGCGGCCTCCGGTTCGGGTTCGGCCGGGGCCCAAGGGTCCTGGAGCTCGCCGTGGCGCGCTCCGGCATCGTCAGGCTCGGCCGCGGGGGGCGAAGCCACCGCCGGCGCCGGCGCGAGGAAGTCGATGTCCACAACGGGCCCGCGCCCCGCCACGAACCCCAGAATGCCATCGGGCGAGCGCGGCGCCAGCTCGCGAACATCCACGACCGCGAGCGCCGCGCCGCGGCCCTCTTCCCACTCGAGCAGGGGGTCGATCTCGACCCCGCGGACCACGAGCTCGCGCCCCGCGGCGAGACGTCCAGCGCGTGCGAGCAGGTGCCCGAGTGCGTGGAGCGCGCGTGCGTTCTCCGGATCGAGCGCGAGGACCCTCCGACAGGACTCCTCGGCGGCGGTCAGGTCTCCGCGGTCACGATGGACCCACGACGCCACGAGATGCGCCGAGGTGAAGTCCGGCAGCCGACCGAGTCCATCCGTGAGGAGCGCGTGAGCCTCGTCCAGCTCACCGGCGCGGCGGAGCGCGTCGGCGAGGGGCACGAATCCGCGACCGTCGGGATCCCTGGCCGACCAGAAGCGGGAACGCAGCTCCCGGATCTCCTGCTCGAGGCTCGTGGGCACGCGTCCTGACTCCGGTTCGTCCGGTCGAAGGCCCCCGTCGAGGCGGGGCGGAGCGGCCAAGATAGAGGGGCGCCGGAAAGAGTGTCAACGCGCGTCGCCGGCGCCGGGCGGGCGCCGGGTTGAGGGGCCCGAGGGCCGCAATTACCTTTCCAGACTACCGTTCCGACGGGAACCGACCCGGAGTCACGGGCCCCAACGAGCCACCGCGCTGGACCTGGTATAGGGTTGCCGAAGTCCCGCGTCGCACCTTCTGCAACACTACAACCGCAGGCCGAGGAGTCGTCACGCCATGATGCGTCAGATGCGGGAAAACACGAAGTGGATCATGCTGGTGACAGCACTGGCCTTCGTGGCCCTCATGGTATTCGAATGGGGCGCGGATGTCTCGGGACGCAGCGCCGGGGGCATTGGCGAAGTCGGGAGCGTGAACGGCACGCCGATCGACTACCAGGACTACATGGCGACCTTCCAGAACCTGCTCAACCAGGCGCAGGCCGAGCAGGAAGGCATGGTCACCTCGCAGCAGGAGCGGGACCTGGAGAACCAGGCGTTCGACGAGATGGTGAATCAGGTTCTCATTCGTCAGGAGCTCGAGCGGCGTGGCATCCGGGTCACCGACGACGAGGTGCGTCAGGCGGCGCGATTCAGCCCGCCGCCGGGGTTCGCCTCGAATCCGGCCTTCCAGACCGACGGCCAGTTCGACATCCAGCGCTATCAGAACTTCCTGGCGACGCAGGCCGACGAGAACCTCCTGCTGCAGCTCGAGAGCTACTACCGGGACGTGATCCCGCGCAGCAAGCTGCTTCGCCAGGTGACCTCGGGGCTCTACCTTACCGACGCCATGCTCTGGCAGCAGTGGCGCGATCAGAACGAGACCGTCGAGGTCCGGTACGTTCCGCTCGACCCGGGCACGCGAATCCCCGACGACAGCGTCGAGGTGACGCAGGCCGAGATCGAAGCGTACTACCGCGACCATCAGGAAGACTTCGAACAGCCTGCCCGCGCCACGCTCGAGGTGGTCGTCCTGAACAAGACCCCGACGGCGGGTGATACGGCCGCCGTTCGCGCCGAGGCGCAGGCGCTGCTCGATGAGCTCCAGGGCGGCGCCGACTTCGAAGAGCTCGCGCGCATCGAGTCGGCCGACCTCAGCACGGCCGAGGCCGGCGGTCTGCTCGGCGTGCTGACCTCGGGACAGACGGTACCGGCCTTCGATTCCGTGGTCTTCGGAGCGGCGGTGGGCGCCCCCGCGGGCCCGGTTCAGACCCCGGCCGGCCTGCACCTCATTCAGGTCGACGAGCGGTGGGGCCAGGACAGCGCGCGCGTGCGTCATATTCTGGTGCCGATGGCGCGCACCGACTCGTCGGAGCTCGCGCTGCTCACCCTGGCCGACTCGCTCGAGGACCTTTCGCTCGACCGCACCCTCGCCGAGGCCGCGGGGCAATTGGGGCTGGCCGTGGACACGGTCGAGCTGACCGAGGCGTTCCCGGTGGCGCCGGGAGCGGGTCAGGTCGGTGAGGGCGCGGACTGGGCATTCGGCGACGAGTCCGAACCGGGACTCGCCAGCCCGCTCTTCGAGAACAGCCAGGCGTTCTACGCGATGGAGATGCTCTCGCGCACGCCGGGTGGCGTGTTGCCGCTCGAGCGGGCCGAGAACACGATCCGTCAGATTCTGACCTTCGAGAAGAAGCTCGAGATCGCACGCGCGCAAGGGCAGACGGTCGCCGACCGCGCGCGTGGCGGTGCCGGACTTCCGAACGCGGCCGCGGACGCGGGCCTCGAAGTGCGCGCGGCCGGACCGTTCTCGCGCGAAGACTTCGTGCCCGGCATCGGCCGCTACAACGCGGCGATCGGCGCGGCGTTCGGACTCGAGGAGCGGGGCCAGATCTCCGACGCCATCGCCACCGAAGACAACGTCTTCATTCTCGAGTTGGTCGGTCGCACGCCGGCCGACAGCGCGGCGTGGGAAGAACAGAAGCTGCTGCAGCGCGCACAGATCCAGGGATTCCTGCAGGAGCAGTACCTGGCCAGCTGGCTCGAGGGTCTGCGCGATGCCGCGCGAATCGTCGATCGTCGCGCCGAGGTGCTCCGCGCGATCGAAGAGATGCCGACGAACCCCGGCCCGATGGGTGGCTTCGGGTTCTGATCGACGGACCGATCAAAGGCGGCCCGGAGACGGTCTCCGGCCACAGTGGAG
>CBFGQV010000114.1:0-7956 GCA_965651045.1 uncultured bacterium | reverse complement strand
ATCTGCCGCGCGAGGTCGCGCGCGCGCCGAAGCCCCGATCCCTCGGCCGTGGGCTCGACCACCTCGAAGTCGACCGTGAAGTGGTCCCCGCGGGGCGGCACGGTGGACCAGCCGTGCTGGCGATCCCCACGTAGATAGACCAGGATCGTGCGGCAGTGCGGCACCGCGTCCAGAATGCGGCCGACCCCGTACGTCACCTCGTCGGGCTCGACGCGTCCGGAGCGGCTGCGCCCGCCCTCCGGAAAGACCAGCGCCGTTTCGCCGCGCGCGAGCACGTACTTGATCTTCTCGAGCGCGCCCGCGACCAGATCGCGCCGCCCCCCGCGCGTGACCGGAATGCACTTCACCAGCCACGCCGCGACCCGGCTCACCAGGTTGTGCGCGAAATTGGTGCGCTCGGGCAGATTCCAGGGCATGCGATGGTAGTGCCGCACGTACCAGAAGCTGCCGCCGAGCGCCCACGCGACGAGCGCGGAGTCGATCATCGTGAGGTGGTTGGCGCAGATCAGCACCGGCGCGTCGGCCGAGCGGAGCGTCTCGCGGTAGCGCCGCCGAAGCTCGCGCACCTCGCGCACCTTGTAGCCGAGCACCACCCGCAGCACGAACGCCGCGAGCGGAATCCACACGATGGCCAGCAACCAGCCCGTCGCACGCTGGATGGCCAGAGAAGCCCTGGCCTTCAGGGGAAGGTCCGGCAAGCGGTCCTCGTTCAGTCGAGCTTCGCCATGATGAGGTCCACCGCGTCGCCGACCGTGTTCACGGCGTCCGCGTCCTCGTCTTCGACCTCGATGTCGAACTCGTCTTCGAAGTCCAGGATCACGTCGACGAGGCGGGCCGAGTTCACCTTGAGGTCCGTAAGGATGTTGGTCTCCTCGGACACGTTGGCGAAGGCCTCTTCGTCCTTTGCGAACGGACCGATGATGGCCACCACCTTGTCGAACACTTCCTGTCGCGTCATGCCGCGCTTCTCCTTCAGGGGGATTTTGGGGGGTCCGGAGCCTGCCGGCCTGGACCGCTGTCGTCGTTACGCGTCCGGACGCCGGTACACCACACAGGCGTTGACGTCCCCGAAACCGAAACCGGACTTGATGATGGTGCGAAGATCGGGCCGGGTCCATGCCTCGTGCGGAATCGAGGCGGCGAACGGCTCGATGTCCGGGTGCACGTCGTCGCAGTTGAGCGAGGGGTGCAGGAAGCCGTCGCGCAGCATCAGCACGCACGCGACCGACTCCAGGGCGCCCGCCGCGCCGAGCCCGTGCCCGATCATCGACTTGGTCGAATGAATCGCCGGGAAGCGGTCGGCCGGCAGGTCCAGGGCCGCCGCCCAGTTGGCGACCTCCATCGGGTCGGCCTGCGTCGCCGTCAGGTGCCCGTTGATCGCGTCGATCTCGTCGGCGCGCACGCCCGCATCGGCCATCGCGCCCTGAATGCAGCGGCGCACGCTCTCGGGGTTCGGCGCCGTCATGCTGCCGCCGCCCCGGTGCCCGCCGCAGTTGAGCGCGCCGCCGAGCACCTCGGCGTAGATTCGGGCGCCGCGCGCCTCGGCGCTCTCGAGGCTCTCCAGATGGAGCACCGCCGCGCCGCTGCCCGGAATGAACCCGCAGGCGCTCGCGCTGAGCGGCCTGGACGCCGAAGCCGGATCGTCGTTGAACTTCCGGCAGAGCACCCGCATCGAGTCGAAGCCGGCCCAGATGTAGTGCGTCGCGCCCTCGGTGCCACCGCAGAGCATGCGCTCGGCGCGACCGGCCCGAATGCGCTCGAGCCCTTCGATGACCGCCTCCGTGCCCGTCGAGCACGCGCTCGAGTTGGCCGTCACCTGGTTGCCGAGTGCGAGCAGCCCCGAGACGCGCGCCGACACGCCGCTTCCCATGATCTGCTCGACCATCGTGCTGCCGAGGCGCTTGACCTTGCCGGCATCCACCATCGGCACCAGACGCTCACCCGTCGTGTCGAGGCCGCCGATGCCGGTGCCGATCACCGCGCCCGCCTCCCAGAAGACCCGGTCGTCATCGCGCGCGGGACGCTCGAACCCGGCGTCCGTCCACGCGTCGATCGCTGCGATGCACCCGAACACATGGCTCGAGTTCATCGCGCGGAGCTCGTCTTCGTCGAAGTACCGCTCGGCGATCTCCTGCACGCGCTTGGCGTCCGGCACCCCGGCCACGGTGCACCCGAAGTTGTGCTCCTCCATGGAGGGCTGGTGCGAGAGCCCCGAACGCCCTTCTCGGAGCGCCTCGGCGTAGTCGTCCAACCCGATGCCGTTGGGCGCCACGACGCCCATGCCCGTGATCACCACGCGCCGCCTCATTGTGCCACTCCCATGCCTGCGATGGTCGCCGAGCACACGACGCTCCCGTCGTCGAGCGTCATCTCGGCCCGGCTTCGGATCTTGCCTCTGCGAAAGAACACCTTCTCGGCCCGGATCGTTACCCGCTGGCCGGGCTTCACGAGCCCCGAGAACTCCACCTCGGCCTCGGTGAAGAGCGCGATGCGCCGCCGCACCTCGTCGATGCCGCCCACGAGCGCGAACAGGTACACGCCGAGCGCGACCACCCCGACCTGCGCCATCGACTCGAGCAGAATCACCCCCGGCGTGACCGGATTGCCCGGAAAATGCCCCCGGTAGAAGTCCGACTCGGGCGGAAACCGGTAGGTCGCAACGATGTGATCTTCGTCGACCTCGACGATCTCGTCGATGAAGCGGAACGGCTCGGCCTGGGGCACGAGCGCCAGCACCTCGGCGGGCGTGAGCACCGTGCCGCTCACGACTCCATCTTCCCGCCGCGGGAATTCTCCGACGCCCACGGATAGTCCGGGTAGTCTATGTCTTTGAACACACCCACTTTGGCTCGCTTGATATCGTAGATTACTTCACCATCGACCAGGACCCGTGCATCGCCGATCGCCACGGCCGATCCCGAGCGCGGCAACTCCTGGTAGCGCACGATGTCGATCTCGTAGCGCACCACCCCGTCGTGCGGCCGGATCTGCCCCGAAAACTCCACCTCGCCGCACCCGAGCGCACGCCCCGTACCCATCGCGCCGCTCCAGGCGCAGTAGAAGCCGATGAGCTGCCAGACGCCGTCGACGCCGAGGCACCCCGGCTGCACCGGATCGCCCAGGAAATGGCACTGGAAGAACCAGTCGTCGAGGCGCACGTCGCGTTCGGCCTCGATTCGACCGCGGCGCCCGCCGCCCGAGATGTGCGCGATGCGGTCGACCATCAGCATCGGCGGCAGCGGCAAGCGTGTGCGAAACCCGTCGGGCGCGTCGTCGATCAGCCGCCCGTAGGCCATCGCGAGCACCTCCTGCTGCGTGAAGTGGTCACGCGCGCGAAACTCGTCGTACTTCACGCGGCCCATCCGAAGCGAAGCATGAAGCTCGACCAGGTGAGCCCGGACCCGACGCCCACGATCGCAAGATCGTCGCCGTCCTTCCAGGAGTCCCAGTTCATCGAGACCACCGACATCGCACCCGCCGCGCCCGTGTTGCCGTACTCGACCACGTTGAAATGGTGCCGGTCGTCGGCGATGTCGCACTTGAGGCAGACCGCCTCGAGCATGCGCAGGTTCGCCTGATGGCCGATGAAGTGCAGGCGCCGCGCCGGGTCGTCGTACTTCTTCTGCATCTCGCGCAGCAGCCGCACCGTCTTCTTGATCGCGAACATCTGTACCGTGCGCCCGTCCTGCCGGAAGTGCCCGCCCACCGGCACCACGACCTTGTCGCGCCCCGCCGGGCTCGACTCGATCGCGTGCCCCACGAGTTCCACCCCGCTCGGGTGATGCGCCGACAGCACCGTCGCCGTCGTGCCGTCGCCCCAGAGCACCGACGCAGAACGGTCCGCATAGTCGACCGTCGTCGTGAGGCTCTCGGGCGTGACCACGAGCACATACGGGGGCAACGCCTCCGGGCGCATGCCCGCCAGCAGGTTCGCGGCCGTGAAGAAGCTCGTGCACGCCGAGTTGATGTCGAAGCACGGCACCTCGAGCCCCAACGCCTCGGCCACGTTGCACGCGTCGGCCGGCGACATCGTGTCGGGCTTGCTCGAGCCCGTAACCACCATGCCGATCTCGTCGAGCGCGATGCCGGCCCGCTCGACCGCCATGCGCGAAGCGTGGGCGCCGGTGTCGGCGTGCGTGTACGAGGCTGCTTCGAACGCGGCAACCGGATTCCGGTTCCGGGTCTCGCGTATGTAGTCGAGCGGCAACACCGTGCGGCGCGAGCGAATGCCCACACGCTCGAGAATCCACTGCTCGTTCGTGCCGATATCCAGCTCTTCCAGGAACCGGTTGGTGATTTCGTGTTCGGGGTGGAAGTGGCCGACCCCGTGCAGGTAGAGGCTCATCGCGAATTCCCCGAGACGCGCTCGCCGCCGTCGACCCGAATCAGCGCGCCGTTGATCCAGGCGGCCTCGGGCAGCGACAGCAGGTAGATCGCGTCGGCCACGTCGTCGGGCGTCGTGAGGCGCCGGAAGGGATTTCGCGTCCGCGCCTGCGCGACGAGCTGGGCGCTGCCCGGAATCGCCCGGAGCGCCGGCGTGTCGGTCACCCCCGCCTGCACCACGTTCGAGCGCACGCCGAAGTGCGCCATCTCGACCGCGATCGAGCGCGACACCGCCTCGAGCGCCGTCTTCGCCGCCGACACCGCGGCGTACCCCTTCCACGCGACCTCGTTGCCCTCGCTCGTGAGTCCGATCACGCGCGCGTCGGCGCCGAAGAGCCCTCGCTGGTGAAGCGCCTGCGTCCAGCCGAGCATGCTGGTGCCCATGGCGTGGACCGTGCGCTGGAAGTCCTCCTCGTCGAGAAACCGGTCCTGGGGATACGCGGGCGGGCTCGCGAGCCCCTGCAGCCCGTCGCCGCCCTCCTCGAAGATCCGGTCCGCCGCCTCGCGCACCCGCTCGGGCTCCACCCCGAGCTCCGTTGCGAGCCGCCCGAGCAGTTCGTCGTCACGCGCCCCGAGGGTCGCGTCTTCGGGCGCCACGAGCTTCAGGTTGCCGAAAGCGATCGAGTGCAGCAGCAGCCGCACCCTGCCCCGCTCGCCCATCGCCTCGGCCAGCTGGTCGAGCACCTCGCCCCGCCGCTCGGCGTCGAGCGCATCGGTGTTGACGGTGAGCAGCGACACGCCGCGCTCCCGGATCGCATCGAACTCGGGCTCGATGCGCTTCATCGCGCCCCGCCGATCGCGGTGCACGAGGCAGAGATTCAGCCCGTGGCGCGAGAGCTTGTGCGCGGTCGCGAGCCCGAAGCCGCTGGAGCCTCCGAGCACGAGGCCCCACTGGTCGGGTTCGAAGATGCCTGATGACATGAAGTCGCGGGTTGTGGCGGTACCGTGCCGCCGGACTCGGCAGAGACCGAAACGATAAGGAAGATCGGGCCGCCTGACGAGGGGGGGCGCCACCTTGCCACGGTTCCGGTCGCCGCCCTACTCTGCCGGCATGCCCTCCGAATCCCTCCTCTCGCGCCTCGGGCTCCGCACCCGAGAGCAGCGCGCCTGGGCGATGTACGACTGGGCCAACTCGGCCATGGTCACCGTCATCGTCTCGTCGGTCTTCCCGATCTTCTTCAACGCGTACGCCAACGCGGGCACCGCCCCCGAGGTGGCCCTCACGCGCCATTCGTTCGCGACGACCTTCGCGCTCACCATCATCGCCGTGATGGCTCCGGTGCTCGGTGCGCTCGCCGATCACGCGCCCGTGAAGAAGCGCATGCTGGGCACCTTCCTGGGTGTGGGGGTGAGCTCGGTCGCGCTCATGTTCTTCATCGGCGAGGGCCAGTGGCTCTTCGCCGCGGCCCTCTTCGTGCTCGCCAGCATCGGCGCCAACGGCAGCTTCGTGTTCTACGACGCGCTTCTGCCGCACGTCGCCGGGCGCGACGAGATCGACCAGGTGTCGACGGCCGGCTACGCCCTGGGCTACCTCGGCGGCGGAATCCTGCTCGCAGGTGTGATCGTGCTGACGCTCGCACCGGGTGCGTTCGGGCTTCCGGCCGGCGAAGGGCTGAGCGCCGAAGACGCCAGCCTGCCGACCCGCATCGGATTCGTCGTCGTCGCGCTGTGGTGGGCGCTCTTCGCGATCCCCCTCTTCCGCCGCGTGCCCGAGCCGCCCACGCGGGCGGTGAGCGCGCGCGAGCGCCAGCTAGGCGCGCTGCGGGCCGCCTTCGCGAGGCTCCGCGAGACCTCACGGAACCTGCGGCGCTACCGCCACGCGTTCCTGATGCTCGTCGCGTTCCTGATCTACAACGACGGCATCGGCACGATCATTCGCATGGCCACGAGCTATGGCGACACCCTCGGGCTCGACCGCACGGCGATGATCACAGCGATCATGATCGTGCAATTCGTGGGGATTCCCTGTGCGTTCGTCTTCGGCATGCTCGCCGGAAAGATCGGCGCCAAGCCGGCCATCTTCATCGGGCTCGCTGCGTACACGGGCATCTCGATCATGGGCTACTTCGTGACGACCGAGACCCATTTCTTCATTCTCGCCGGCATGGTCGG
Source organism: uncultured bacterium (assembly GCA_965651045.1). GTDB lineage: Bacteria > Gemmatimonadota > Gemmatimonadetes > Longimicrobiales > Gaopeijiaceae > Gaopeijia. The sequence goes on along the minus strand of CBFGQV010000114.1, from coordinate 1,461 downwards.
GCTCGTGCAGGGCGGCACGCAGGCGCTCAGCCGCTCGCTCTTCGGCAGCATGATTCCGGCGCACGAGTCGGGCGAGTTCTTCGGGCTCTTCGCCATCTTCGAGAAGTTCGCCGGCATCGCGGGGCCGGCCATCTTCGGCACTCTGATGGCGCTCACGGGTTCATCACGTCTGGCCATTCTGTCGTTGATCGGCTTCTTCGTGGTGGGCGGCGTGATTCTCGCGTTCGTCGACGTCGAAGAGGGCCGGCGCGTGGCCCGGGCCGAAGAGGCGGCGGTCGCCGCGGCGGCCGGCTGAGTTCCGAGACCCAACGCGAGGCACCCATGTCGATGACCCGTACGCTGTTCGCCGCCGGAGCGGCGCTCTTCTTCGCCGCGTCCCCCACCCACGCCCAGATGGGCGGCGAGGGCAACGTCACGATCCAGCCGGGCGAAGCGTGCCCGGCGGGCATGACCGAGATCCGGCCGCAGCTCTGCCGAGCGCCCGATTTCCCGCCCCCGAGCATTCTCGACTACCGGCCCGAATCGACGCTCATCGTCGACGAGCACCTCGTACCGAGGGCGCGCTTCCCGGCCATCGACTTCCACGGTCACCCGCGGGGGTTCGAATCGGCCGAGGGGCTGGCCGCGCTCGAGGCCGCCATGGACGACCTGAACATCGGCATGATGATCGCCGCCAACAGCGTCTCGGGAGACCGGCTCGTGGCCACCATGGCCGCGATCGAGGCCTCACCCACCATGCGGGACCGTGTGCGGGTGCTCACCGGCGTCGACTTCCGGGGCGTGGGCGAGCCGGGGTGGGCCGAGCGGGCGGTCGCGCAGCTCGAGGCCGACGCGGCCGCCGGTGCCGTGGGCATCGGCGAGATCGGCAAGGGGCTCGGGCTCTCGACCCGCAAGGCCGACGGCACGAGGCTCCGCATCGACGACCCGGCGCTCGACCCGGTGTGGCAGGCCGCAGCGCGGCTCGGACTCCCGGTGTTCATCCACACCGCGGATCCCCCGGAGTTCTTCGAGCCTTTCGACTACACCAACGAGCGCTGGCTCGAGCTCGCGCTCTTTCCGAACCGGCGCTTTCCCGACGAGGAGTTCCCGGCGTTCGAGCAGCTCATGACCGAGCGCGACAACCTCTTCCGGCGGCACCCGAACACGATCTTCGTGACGGCGCACATGGGGTGGCACGCGAACGACCTGGGGCGGCTCGGACGCATGCTCGACGAGATGCCCAACCTCTACACCGAGATCGGGGCGGTCCTGTACGAGATCGGCCGCCAGCCGAGGGCCGCGCACGAGTTCTTCGTGCGCTACCAGGACCGCATTCTCTTCGGCAAGGACTCGTTCCAGCCGGGCGAGTACCCCTACTACTGGCGCGTGCTCGAGACCGCCGACGAGTACTTCGACTACTACCGCGACTACCACGCCTTCTGGAAGCTCTACGGCATCGACCTGCCCGACGACGTGCTCCGG
>CBFGQV010000113.1:0-7962 GCA_965651045.1 uncultured bacterium | reverse complement strand
CCCGCCGCCCCCCAGCCGCCTCAGCGCAGCCGGATCACGGCGCCCCGCGGCCCTCAGCCGCCGCAGCGCAGCCGGATCACGCCGCCCCGCCGCCCTCCAGCCGCCGCAGCGCAGCCGGATCACGCCGCCCCGCGGCCCTCAGCCGCCGCAGCGCAGCCGGATCACGCCGCCCACCCCGCCCAGGGGCCCCGCCTCGCTGGCGAGCAGCACCGCGCCGTCCGGGGCGACGGTGAGCCCCTCGCCCTGGCGCTCGCCCAGATGGGCGATGGAGAGCGGACCGGCAACTCGGCGAGCCTCCGTGGCGCCGATCTCGTGCAACTCGAGCGCCTGGTAGGTGCGCACGAGCGCGAGGCCGGCCTGCGCGGGCCGGCCGGGCAGCCCACGCACGGCCGCCGCCGCCGTGACCTGGTCGGGAATCGACGGCGTCGACGTGCCCGCGGCGCCCACCCGCACGAGCATCTCCGGCGCCGGGAGTGCGGCCTGCGGCTCCCCGCCGGGCGTCTCGCCGACTGCCTCGCCGGCCGCGCTGCCCGGCGCAGCCCGGTACCAGGTCGGTGGCATCGACCGCCCTTTGGTGAGCAACAGGAACGCCCCGTCGTCGTCCACCACGAACGCCTCGACGTCGTGCGGCCGGTCCGGGAAGACCAGCGCGTACCGTTCGACCCGCGCCGGGTCGACCGACGACCGCTCCGGCGTCGGCTCGGGAATCCCCACGATCATGACGCGGTCGCGCTGCTCGAGGTTGTCGCCCGTGTCGGCGAGGTAGAGGCACCACGTCGACGCGTCGCTCCGGCAGGGCGCCGCCTCGAGGTCTTCGACGTCACGAAAGGCGGCGGGCACGCGCACCCTCTGCGCCACTACCGCTTCGCCGCTGCCCGCGGACAACTCGAGCCCGTACAAGACGCCTTCCGGCCCGTCGTTGTGGGTCCAGACGAGCCCGTCACGGCCAACGGCGAGCCCGCTCGCTTCGTCGATCTCGGCGGGCAGGCTCCAGCGTTCGACGGTGCCCTCGAGGCAGATCGCAGACCACGCGCCGGTGCCCGCGCCGCCGCAGCCCCCGACCGTCAACAGCACCGGGAGCGCGACCGCACGCGCGGCGCGCCCGGGCCTCAACGCTCCGCCCCGCTCGCCGTGCGGTCCGCGTACACGGTGTCGAGCACCTGCCGGAAGACGTCGAGGGGCAGCATGCCGGGAATCGAGCCGTACCCCACGACGAAGAAGGTCGGCGTACCCCGCACACCCGATTGGCGCGAGAGCTGCGTGCCCGCACGGACCCGGTCGCCGCGCCAGTCCTCGTCGATACACTGGCCGAAGCGCTGGAGATCGAGCCCCTGCTCGCGCGCGAACCCGTCCAGCACCGGCCTCGGGTCGTCGGCGCGCTTCCACTCGGCCTGGCGCTCGAAGAGGGCGTCACGCATGGCCGGGAAGCCGTCCTGCTCGCCCGCGCACTCGCCGGCCCGTGCGGCCACCTCGGCGTTCGCTCCGAACATGCCGAGAATCATGGGCACGTACTTCCACTCGACCTTGCCGGATTCGATGTACTCGCGCTCGAGCGTCGGAAAGACCTCGTTGTGGAAGCGCGCGCAGTAGCCGCACCCGAAGTCGCTGAACTCGACCACCTGGATCGGCGCGTCCGGACTGCCCGCGTCGTAGCCGAGCTGCGAGAAATCGAGTTCGGCCGCTTCCTGGCCGGACGGCAGCGACGAGCGCGGGGCGGTCTCGAGGAGTGAGGCCGTGAGGTCCGACGTGGCGCCGCCCGGGGCGTCGCTCGCGGCCCCGTCTCCGCACGCGGTGGTGGCGAGGAGCAGGGCGGAAAGGAGTGGCAGCGCACGATGCGGGGTCGACCTCGTCATTCGAGCTCCAGCGTGAAGGCCTGACCCAGATCGGCCAGGAAGGCGGTCAGCGTGATGAAGTGGCCCGACACCATGAGCAGGCCCAGGGCGAGCAGAACCACGCCCGCTCCCCGTTCAACCCACGGCAGCCAGCGTTGGATCCGTTTCGATCCTGCCAGAAACCAGTTGAACCCGACCGCAGCGCCGACGAAGGGCACTGCAAGGCCGAGGCCGTAGGCGCCCAGCAGCAGCGTGCCCTCGACCACCGTCGCCTCGAGTCCCGCGTAGAGCAGGATCGTGGCGAGCACCGGGCCGATGCACGGCGTCCAGCCCGCGCCGAACGCCACCCCCACGGCGACCGAACCCAGCAGTCCGGAGGGCCGCGACGCCAGGTGGACGCGGCGCTCGCGCATGAGCCAGGGCAGACGCAGCGCCCCGAGAAGGTAGAGGCCGAACGCGATCACCACGAGCCCGCCGATACGGGTGATGGTGGGCAGCCACTGCGCGAGCGCCTGCCCCGCGGCCGTGGCCGCGGCTCCGAGCGTCATGAAGACGAGGCCGAAGCCGAGCCCGAAGAGCAGCGCGTGGAGCACCGCGCGCCGTCGGGCGGCCCGCGCGTCGCCCCCGCGCAGTTCGTCGATCGTCATGCCCGACACGAAGGTCAGGTAGCCCGGCACGACCGGCAGAACGCACGGCGAGAGGAACGACACGACGCCGGCGGCGAAGGCGAGCGGGTACGATACCGAGATCTCGAACATGGCGCAGGGAGGGGGGTCGGAGGCCCGGGCTCAGAACCGGAAGTCCTGGATCAGGCGCTTCTCGGTCTCGCCCTCGAGCACGGCCTCGACCTCGACGTACTCCTCGACACCGCTTCCGCGAAGCTTCTGGCGGAAGAGCTGGTCGAGCTGGAACACCCCCGCCGAGTTGCTCATCTCGACTCTCAACCGAATCGGTCGAGCCTCGCCGCGCTCGATATGTACGGCTTCGATGGCCGCCGCAGAGATCGAGTGAATGCTCAGCGAACCGGCCTCGAAGGGAATGCGCGAGCGCCCCTTGGCCATGTCGAGCGCGTCGGCGATGCGGACCAGCCCGGCCTCGATCGTGAGCGGCCGCCCTCCGGAACGGTGCGAGATAATCGCGTGCAGGATCTCGGAGGTCAGCACCGCCGAGGTGCGCGCATCGTACACGCCAGGAAGCAGTTGCCCGAGCTTCTCGCGCGCGAGGAAGAGCGAGAACGACTCGTGATCGTCTCGGTGGATCGACATGCCGATGTCGTGCAGGAGCGACGCGAGGGCGACCACGACCTCGGCGTCGGCGACCTCGAGCTCGTAGTTCCGCACGGCCGACGGGGTCACGCCCGCGTCGACGAGCAGGCGCAGCATGCGGACCGCGATGTTCATGACGATCTTGACGTGCACCGGGCCGTGGTCGGTCATGCCCAGCCGCTCGATCGCCGTCACGTTCGAGGCGAGCCACCACGCATACAGCTCGTCGTCGTCGTTGATGCGCTCCATCAGCGCGTGCAGCCGCGGGTTGTGGCGGTCGGGCACGGCCATGACGATCCGGCCCTCGAACCGGTCCTCGACCGATCCGCTGGCGGTCCGCTCCGGGACCGTCTCCGTCTCGAACCTGTCCACCGCTCGCTCCTCAGCCCTCGGCTTGCTGTTGGCGCCAGGCTTCCTGCCACGCGCCGGGAATCGGCGTCGCGCCGTCCACGACCACCACGGTGCCGCCGATCTTGTCGTGCACGCACTGGCGATTCGGGTCCCACCAGACCTGTGCAAACCCCAAGAGTCCCGTCGCGATCCCCGCGGCGTAGCCTCCGGCGCGCTCGAAGGCGAACCACCACGTGATCGGCTTGCCGTCGAGTCGGATCGCCCGGATTCCCATGGCCTTCTTGCCGACCGTGCGCCCCTGGGTGAGTGTCAGCGCGACGGTGAAGTACACGCTCCAGAGCCCGATCGCCGAGCCGAGCTGGCCCCAGATGTCGCGGAGCAGCGCCAGAAACCCGCCCTCCTCTTCGGCGGTCGCGAGGTCCTCGCGCGCTTCCTGGAGCTCGCTCCGAAGCGCGGCCTCGCGGGTTCGAGCGCGCTCCAGGCTGTCGGAAAGCGCGTCGAGCGTGTCCCGAACCAGCGCCTCGATCTCCTGGGGGATCTCCGGCGGCGCCTCGGCCACCGCAGGGGCGTCGGTGGGCACCGTGTCGGCCACGTCGGCCTGGGCGGCGGCCATGCGGGTCTGGGCTGCCGCCAGCGCCCTTTCGCGCACCACCGGCAGGTCGTCGAGCCACGAAGCGTCCGTCGGTACCAGCGCTTCGAACCCGGCAGACGCGTCGGCGAGCTCGTCCGGAGACACACCCGACGAGACGAGCGTGACCAGAAGGTCCTCCATGGCCTCGCGCGCCTCGGCGGTGTCGCCGGCCTGGCGGAGCGCCGCCGCACCGGAGAGGCCCCGGATCAGCGCACCCGCCCCCCGGGGCTCGTCCGTCTCGACGCCGACGCCCGCCGGGCCCTCGAGCGTCTCCAGGCTTTCGAGCGCGTCATCGAGCGCACGCGAGCCGTCTCCGGTGGCCATCGCCAGGAAGCCGATCCCCACGCCGATCAGGATCATGAGACCGAGACACCCCGTCGCGCCGCGAAAGAGCGCCGCCGTGACCTGACTCGTAGCGTCGCCCGGCCGACGGAAGGCCATCGAGATCAGGAAGACCGCGACCCCGCCCCATACGAAGAGGGCCACGCTGCTCGTGATCGCCGTCAATGTGCCGATCACGATGAGGTCGATCACCAGCGCGAAGGCGCGTCGGCGGGGCTCGGCCAGGGGAATGCCCAGGAGCGCCGGGTCGACCGCGAAGGCGTCGGGTGTGACGATGCTCCGTGGGTCGCGGACGTTGGTGGCCATCGGCGTGGACCGAGGTGTGCGGCGTGGGCGCGATCAGTGCCGGCGAAGCCAGCGGACCAGCACGAGGCCCGCGGCGGCGCCCAGGAACGCGGTGGCGAGGGTCGCGGCGTCGGGTGCCCGACGGAACGCGGACGCCACGCCCGATCCGCCGACGGCCTCCTGGGCCGCGGCTTCGAGCAGCAACTCCTCTTCCTCTTCGTACCCACAGGCCGCACAGGTCACGAACCCCTTCTCGCGCGCCGTGCGGTTCGGGTACTCCATCTCGCCCCCGCACTCGGGGCAGTCGAGTCCGGCGGTACGCGGCCGGATCATGCCGTAGAGCGTGCCCTTCGAGAGGTCCAGCTCTTCGGCGATGTCGTTCACGCTGGCGTCGGAGTCCCAGTACAGGGCGTTGGCCCGCGCCTCGCGGGGGTCGAGATCGTTGCCGTTGTCCATGGGATTCCGTTCCTGCTCGTTCGGTGTACCCTTCCTCCGTGACCTGCGGACGATAAGATACGGGGTCCGACCCGCCGCCGCGAACCGAGGGGAGAGCCACCGTGCGCGATCGCCAGCGAATTCTGGATAGTCTCGAGACCGCCTATCGAGAGGCGTTCGAGGCCGCCCGCGCTCGAGAGGACGAGCCCTCGATGTCTCGGCTCGACCTGGACTTCCAGCGCGATCAGATCCAGTTGGAGGTGCTGCTCGACCTGCGCGATCTGATGCTGGAGTCCGAGGCGCCGGAGGAGCGCGGGCCCGACCGCGTGACCTCGCTGCTCGGGCACGCCGAAACCCTCAAGAAGCTCACGCGGCTGCGCTGAGGCGTCGATGAAGATCTACACGAGAACCGGAGACGCGGGCGAGACGGCCCTGTTCGGCGGCGGACGGGTGTCGAAGGACCACCCTCGCGTGGCGGCCTACGGTACGGTCGACGAGCTCAACGCGGTGGTCGGGTGGGCGGTGGCGACGGTGGCCGAGCCCGTGATTCGCGAACGGCTCGGGGCGCTCCAGCACGATCTCTTCGCCGTGGGTTCGGCGCTCGCCGCGCCCCCGCGCGAAGACGGGGCCCGGCACCCGCACGTGCCGCCCTTTCCTTCGGCGCGCATCGCCGAAATGGAGCGCTGGATGGACGAGGCCGAGCAGGAGCTGCCGCCGCTCCGCCAGTTCGTCCTGCCGGGCGGCACGCCTGGGGCGGCCGCGCTCCACGTCGCGCGCACGGTCTGTCGGAGAGCGGAACGCGCGGCGGTGCGGCTGGCCACGCTCGAAGAGATCGACGACGACCTGGTGCCGTACCTGAACCGCCTGAGCGACCTCTGCTTCACCCTCGCGCGCCTCGAGAACCGACGTGCCGGGGTCGACGACGTGACCTGGCAGAAGTGATCCGAACGGCGGCGCCGCGCCCATGATCGAACGCCGCTGGCGGATCGAGCTCGACCACGGTCCGATCGTCGGGGTCACGCACGTTCCCGAGGGACCACCGCCCCGGAGCGCGGTGGTGCTCGTGCACGATTTCCTCGGCTCGGCCGACCGGGGGTTCATGCCCTGGTTGGCCGAGCGCCTCTCGGCCGACCACGCGGTGGTGCGCTACACCTCGCCGGGGAGCGGGGTCGGCGCCTCGGGCACGCACACCGAGCTCGACCGGCTGGCGTCGAGCACCCACTCGCGCGAACTGGCGGAACTCGCCCGGGTGGTCGAGCGCACGGCAACGGGCGAGGACCTGCCGCGCCCCCCGAGGGCGCTCGGCCTGTTGGGGCACGGGCGGGGTGGCGCGCACGCGCTCCTGCACGCGGCGTCCGACGAGCGGGTGAGAGCGCTGGTCACCTGGAACGCTCCCTCACGGCTCGCGCGCTGGAACCGGTCGACCCGCGAGCTCTGGCGCGCGCAGGGCGTCATCTACGTTCCCGCCCCGGGACCCGGCCGCGGCGTGGGGCGCCAGTTGCCGCTCGGTGTCGGGCTGCTCGACGACGCCGAGGCCCGGGGTGACGCGCTGAATCCGCTCGCCGCGGCCGCCCGCCTGCGGGCGCCGTGGCTGCTCGTTCAGGCGGACGACGACCTGGTGGTGGACCGGAGCGAAGCGCGCGTGCTGTGCGCGGCGGCCCCACGCGCCACGCTGCTCGACGTGGCCGGGGACCACCGGTTCGGGGCCGGCGAACCATTCGAGGGCCCGGGGCCCTCGCTCCTGGCCGCGCTTCGTGAGACCCGGCGCCACCTGCGGCGTCATCTGCGCGTGTCGGAGGGTTTCGGTGCCGATCGCTGACGACGTTCGGGGCGTCGCGATGGCGCGGCGCGTCGAGGCCACCGCGCGTTCGGTCGGCGTATCGGCCGAGGGGCGGTGGCTCCTGGGGCACGCCCTTCGTCTGGCGCTTTCGCGGCGCGGCGCGCTCCTGGACGACGACCACGACCCCCACTATCTGCACGCCGGCCGGTCGGCGCTCATCCTGCTTCTCGATACCGGCGAGTTGAACCCCGTGCTGCTGGCGGCCGCCGCTCTCGCCGAGTCCGAGCGAGCCGAGTTGCGGGTTCCGGACGACGAGGTGCGGGAGGGCTGCCCGCCCGCGTTCCTCGATCGGGTCGAGACGGTGCTCGCGCTGCGGCGGGAGTTGCCGGCCGGTGCGCCGGAGGGCGAGTCCCCCGAGGTACTCGAACGGCTCCTCGGCGCGGACGAGGCCGTGCGCCGGGTGGCGCTCGCCGAGCGGTTGGACCACGTGCGCCACGTACACATGTGGTCCGGGCCGTCCAGGGTGCGCGAACTGCTCGGCGAGGTGGACGCGTTCTGGCTACCCGTCGCCGAACGGACGCACGAACGGCTCGCGCGCCGCTTCCGTCATTGGGCGCGCGCCACGCGTCGCAAGTCGCCACCGTAGCCTTGCGGCCCCCTCACCGTTCGGGCATCATTGGACACTCGCCCCGCCCGTGGTTCACACGGCGCGGCGCGCACCCGTCCGAACCGGAAGCGACGCAGGAGACATCTCGTGGCATACATCATCACCGAGCCGTGCATCGGGACCAAGGACGCGAGCTGCGTCGAGGTCTGCCCCGTGGACTGTATCTACGAGGGTGACGACCAGTTCTACATTCACCCCGACGAGTGTATCGATTGCGGGGCGTGCGAGCCCGAATGCCCGGTCCAGGCGATCTTTCCGGACACCGATGTCCCGCCCGAGTGGACGAGCTACATCGAGAAGAATCGGGCGCACTTCGACTGAGGCGCGCGTCGAAGCGGCCAGGAGAACGGACGCCGAGGGCGGCCGGTCCGGGA
>CBFGQV010000112.1:0-7990 GCA_965651045.1 uncultured bacterium | reverse complement strand
CGAGGCGGCGTTCCGGCTCGTGAGGGCGTGGCCCTTCCTCGCGCTCTCCGCGTTGGCGCTCGCGGGCCTCGCGCACGCATTCGGGAACCTCAGCGCGGACCTCGGCATGCTCTACGCGGTGATATGGGCGTTTCCGGTGAGCCTGGTGGCGGCCGGGCTCGCGCTCGCCGATGGGTCCGGGTGGACCTGGTGGCTCTGGTTCTGTTTCCCGGTCGACGCGCTTGCGGCCGTCGCTCCGGCCAACGCGGGGTCGGCGGCCCTGATGCCGGGCCCCGACCCGTACCTTCGCGTTGCCGTCTTCACGGGCGCCGCGTGGGCGTGCGGCACCCTGCTGGGCATCATCCGATCGGGGCCGTACTGGAAGCCTGCGGTCCGACCGGAACGTCCTCGCCGGCGAGAAGCCGCGTCACCACCTCCTCGCTGATTCGGGAAGCAGGGCTCAGGATCGCCGCAGCTTCGACCACGTGCGCCAGCTCGCGCACGTTGCCCGGCCAGTCGTGGCACACGAGGCGTTCCCGGGCTTCCGGCGTCAGAACTCGCTCACCGGTCCGGTGGCGACGGGTCGCCCGGTCGAGGAATCTCCGGGCGAGCGGGGCGATGTCGTCGCGGCGCTCGCGGAGCGGCGGCAGGGTGAGGCGCAAGAGCGCGAGCCGGTGGAACAGATCGAGCCGGAACCGCCCCTCCGCGGTCTCGCGCTCGAGGTCGCGGCAGGACGCCGAGACCAGCCGAAAATCGACCGGGACCGCGGCCGAAGCGCCGACGGGTCGGACGACCCGCTCCTCGACGGCGACGAGCAGCTTGGCCTGCTGTGCCGCGGGCATCTCCCCCACCTCGTCGAGAAACAGGGTGCCACCCCCCGCCGCCACCATCAGCCCTCCTCGCCCCTCCACGGCGCCGGTGAACGCGCCGCGCACGTGACCGAACAGCTCGCTCTCGAAGAGGCCATCGGGAAGGCCCGCGCAGTTCACCGACACGAAGGGCCCCGCAGCCCGCCCGCTCGACGCGTGCAGGAGCTGCGCGACGTGCCCCTTGCCCGTGCCGGTCTCGCCCTGCAGAAGCACCGGAGCGTCGACCGCCGCGACGCGCTCGACGAACGCGCGCACGCGTTGAAGGGCCACGCTCGGACCGAGCAGGGGCGGTGGCTGGAGTGTGGAGAGCGGCATTCGGAGCGTTCGGAGAGAGGACGGCGCTCAGGTGCGCCGGGTCCGAAGCTCGCAGGAAGGTCGGGGCGGACCCATGGCAGGTCCGGTCATGAGAGGTCGGCGGCGCCGACCGATGCGCGCTCGACTACTTGTAGCGGTAGGTGACGCGGCCCTTGCTCAGGTCGTAGGGCGAGAGCTCGACCTTCACGCGATCGCCTTCGAGCACGCGAATGTAGTTCTGCCGCATCTTGCCGGAGAGGTAGGCGTGCACCTCGTGCCCGTTCTCGAGCTCGACACGGAAGGTCGCGTTGGGAAGCACCTCGCTGACGGTGCCCTCGATCTCGATCGCTTCTTTCGCCACAGGCCCTCGACGTTGAACAGCCCGACATCGACACCGGAAAAAAAGTAGTCGCCCGCGCGCCGGAAAATCAACCGATTTCGTGTGCGCCGGGCCGGGGCGTGCTCTTCCCGCTCCGAGCACCGCAGCCTTACCTTGCGCGGCATGGACGCACCTCGCCGATACGACCGCGACGAAGAACGTCGGCTGCGACAGCTCCTCGCGGCGGGTGAGCCCCCCAAGTGTCCGCGGTGCGATACGGCGCTCGAACGACGGCCGGTGCCGCCCCGCGAGGGCGTCTCCTATGTTCGCCGACGCGACTGGTATGTCTGTGGCCGCTGCGGCGGCACGCTGGTCGTGGACCGTCCGAAGCGCGGCGGCACACCCTCTGCTCCCGAACCCTGACACCCACCCGGACGATCGATGCGACGAGCCCTTCTCTGGATCGGATCCTCTGCGGCGCTCCTTGCGGGCACGTCACCCCTCGTAGCGCAGACGCCGGACCGTCAGCCGGCGGTCCTCGAACTCGCGTCGAGCACGCGGGCGATGGGGCTCGGTCAGGCCTTCCAGGCCGCCCCCGATGCCGACGCGGTCTTCTACAATCCGGCGCTGGCGAGCCGCGCGGAGGGGTTCGCCCTCGGCGTCCACTGGCTGACCGACGCGGCGCGCGCCTTCACCGTGTCGGCCGCGATGCCCTGGTGGGGCGGCGGGGTCGCCGTGGGTCTGCAGTCGCTCGAGTACGGAGTCGGCGGAGCGTCGTCGCTCGGCATCGGAGGCGTCGACCGCCTGTTGACCGACGGGCCGACGGCAGTGAGTGAACTGGCCGCCACGCTCGCCTTCGGGCGCGAATTCTTCGGGGTTCGTGTGGGCGCCGCGGCGCGGCTGGTCGACCAGCGCGTGGGTGGATCGAGGCGGCAGGAAATCGTCGGAGACGTGGGCCTCGCCCACGACCTCGGCCCCGGCACGATCGCGCTCGCCGTTCGTCACCTCGGCGCAAGCGACCTCGACGCGCAGACGCCCTGGGACCCGCCCACGGACGTGACGCTCGGGTGGAGCGCCTACGGCCGCCAAGTCGGCCCGCTGGACCTCGGCGTCGCCACCGCCGTCACCCGCCGCGACGACGGCGAGTTCCTCTACGGGGGCGGCGTCGAACTCGCCTATTGGCCCGTGCGCGGACGGACCTTCGTGGCCCGTATCGGCGGACGCACGGTACCCGAGGGCGACGCGTCACCGGTCACCTTCGGCGGTTCGTACTGGGGCGACGTGCTGATCGTCGACTACGCCTTCCAGCCCATGGACGGCGGCGACGGCCTGCACCGGTTCACCCTCGGCTGGCGCTGAGCCGACCGCACCTCCGACGCCCTCTCAGCGCACCCTCGCCGACCAGAAGGCCGGGTCGAGGCGCGCGATCCCGATCTCGTCGACCACGACCTCGCCCTCGGGCACGCGGTCGAAGACGAGCCGCACGGCGCGCAGGTCACCCGGCGCGAATCCGGGCGACGCATCGACCGCGTCGCGCAACGGAATGACGTACGTCTGCAGCACGAGCTCCCACCGCTGCGACATCTCCAGGTCGCGCCTACGCGAAATGTAGATGTCGAGAGGCCGCCGGACCGGACCGTAGTCCGAGAGTGGCACCGACACGGTGCGCCCCGATCCGTCTTCGAACTCGATCGAGAGATCGACCGGCGGCGCGTCGTCGTCTGCGCCGGCACGGGTCGCCGACAGCGAGAGCTGGAACGAACTTTCGCCGTCCAGCGCCCATTCGCCCGCGAGCCCGTCGGGAAGCTCGATCGAGTACCGCGCCGGGGGCACCGCCTCGGTCGAGTCGTCGGCCTCCTTCCAACCGAGCACCACGCCCTGGTTCTCCTGCGAGGCCGAGGTGTTGTTCCGGTTCTGCGAGCGCAGGGTGAGGCGCTCTTCCTTCCAGGTCGCGAGGCTGTCGCCGATCAACCGTACACCCGCCTTCGATCCCGTCGTCACGTCGATGTCTTCTTCGAAATCGGCCAGGGCCCGGAACGACGCGTCCTGCAGCCGGGTCACGTACATGGTCGGCGGCAGCCATTCGCCGATCACGCGATGGTCGCGAAACATCGGCAGCCAGCGTGTGTCGTCCCGGAGCGTCGCCTCGAGAAACGCCGACACGTACAGTTCGGCGAAGCGCCGCTGCTCGGCCGGTTCGACCAGCGCGCGAAGATCCAGAATGCGCGCGCTCCGCGGGCCGTTGTCGAACGCGTTCCAGACCGTGTTCCACTGGCCGTGGTTGGCCCGGTACATGTAGATCGCCGACTTGAAGTGGCCACTGCCCGGCGTGAGCCGCACGCGGTCCCAGATGCGGAGGCCGTGAAAGCTGGTCACGTCGCCGTCGTGTGAGCCGTGGAAGACCAGGTAGCTCACGTCTTCGACCGGATTCGGCCGCCCCGTGGGCAGGTACTGGCCGTCGACCGGCGCGATCGACACCACCGACCGTATCGAGAACCCGTAGTCGAACTCGAGCGTGGCGTCGTCGGGGTACCGGGTGAGTCGATTGAAGCTGGCCGCGACCGGCGCGGCCTCACCCCCGCGTGAGTGCCCCATGAGCGCGATGCGGTCCCAGTCGACCCGGCCGCGGAGCGGGTGATCCGGGTCGTCTTCGAACGCACGCCAGGCCTTCAGGTGCTCGAGCAGGAGCCAGCCACGGGCGTCGTTCTCGCCGCGAATCCCCCCGTTGATGAAGTTCATGTCGACCGACACGAGCACGAACCCGCGGCTCGCGAGCAGTTCGCCCAGGTAGTCGTAGCCCGGATCGCTGAAGTCGCGCATGTCGTGGTTGCCGTGCACGACCAGCACCAGCGGAAACGGGCCTTCGCCGTCCGGGTGCCACACGCGCCCGTTCAGGGGCAGCGCTTCGGGGGTGAAGCCCCAGTAGTCGTTCCTCGCGTCGGCCGACGGGCCGAGATCGACGAGCTTCGAGCCGTCGACCGACGGCGTCACGAGGGTGACCGAGTCGCGGTACTCGGGCCGGTTCCGGTCGGTGCCGCTGCCGTAGTAGAAGGTGCGGACGCCGTGCGGCCCGCGCGCGCCGGGATCGGGCGCCTCGAGCGTGCGCTGGGCGAGCACCGTGGGGGCGTCGCTCGGCGTGAGTTCGAGGGATGCCCGGCAGCCCCCGAGGGCGGCGAGGCCTGTGATGGCTGCGAAGACGAGCGGGCGACGGAGCATGGCGGCCGATTCACGGGTTCGACGAAGTCTGGAAGTCGGTGCGCGAGTCTACGACGGTCGGGTAGTCGGCGCCATTCGGCGGGGCTACCTTTGGGCGTTCACGACCCCCGCGACCCGCCACCCCAGGCACCATGGCCAACCCCACCGCCACCATCGAGACCAACCACGGCACCGTCACCATCGAGCTGTTCGAAGACAAGGCGCCCAAGACCGCGGGCAACTTCATCGAGCTCGCCGAGAAGGGCTTCTACGACGGCGTCGTGTTCCACCGCGTCATCGACGGCTTCATGATCCAGGGCGGCGACCCGACCGGCACCGGCCGGGGCGGCCCCGGCTACAAGATTCCGGACGAGTTCGGCGCCGGCCTCGCGCACGACGAGGCGGGAGTGCTGTCGATGGCCAACGCCGGCCCGAACACCGGTGGCTCGCAGTTCTTCATCACCCTCGCCGCGACGCCCTGGCTCGACGGCAAGCACGCCATCTTCGGCAAGGTCGTCGGGGGCATGGACGTGGTGAAGGAGATCGGCAAGGTGTCGACCGGCCCGGGCGACCGCCCCATGAACGACGTCGTCATGGAGTCGGTCTCGATCTCGAGGTAGCCGTGCCGGAGCCGTCCAGGAGCGCGCCGTCCGGGGCCGAGCTCCCGGAACGCTGGACGTTGCTCTTCGACGGCGAGTGCCGGGTGTGCCGGCGCGCAGTGCGGGGGCTCCGGCACCTCGACCGGGAAGGCCGGATCGACTCGCTTCCCTACCAGGACCCGGAGGTCGGGCGTCGCTTCGCGTGGATCCCCACCGAAGACCTCGAGCGCGCGATGCACCTGGTGTCGCCCGAGGGCGACGCGTGGGCGGGCGCCGCGGCGCTCGAGCGCCTGCTCACCCTGCTGCCCGGCGGCCCCGGGTGGGGCCTGCTCTTCCGCGTGCCGCCGGTGCGCCCGCTCGCCGACCGCCTCTACCGCTGGGTCGCCCGGAACCGCCACAAGCTGGGGTGCGGGGCGCACTGCTCGCGCTGACGATGTTGTCCCCCCGGGGTCGCGATGCGGCACACTTACACGGTGATGCATGCCCCAGTGTGGGAGCGCCCTTGCACTCAAGACGTCAAGTCACGCCTCCGTAACAGTAGGCGGTCATTTGCGGGAAGCAATCTGTATCGGCCAGCCCACACGATGTCGAGTACACAGGGAACGGACACCTCGCGTCACCAAGGCACTGGTTCTGTGGCGCCGAGCAGCCGCTCACGCAAACCATACAACTGCCACCCGATGACGGCGTAGCACCGACGATCGCGAAGATCAGGCTGCTTGACCCGATCACGACCAACCTCCGCACCAAACGCACTCTCATGGAGCCCCCCTCGGTGTAGGAACAGGCAGAGACGGCCGTCTCTGTCCTGACGACTCAAGATGCACCGCCCCGGGGCGCGCTCGCTCGGCGCCGAACACGTTCGAGGGCAGATCGAAGACCTTCACGAACGGTACGCGCATTTCGTCATACCACACGGTCGCGATGCGCCCGAACGCTACGTCGAGGATTCTTCCAGCATCGGGCGGGAGCCGCACCGTAGCGACCCACGTGCCATCGTCGTCGAACGCGTCCAGGACAAGGCTGTCGCTTCCGGTATAAAGCGACCGCCACCTCGTTACCCACAGTGTCCCGTCATGGGAGGCGTGGACGTCGGCGATCGCAGATGTACTGTCCACGCGAGACACCTTCTCGAACAGTTGCTCGAAGACCCGCGGCTCGAAGTAGCCCTCGATCCCCCCTCGTTCGCGCTTGATCAACGGGTCGTCTACCGGACGCCTTGGGATTGCGGCTCGGACGAGGCGGACCAATGTGCCGTCGCGGTCGTAGATGTCCAGTTGCCAGGATCCGTCCGGGTGGGTCGCCACGATCTGCCCGAACTGGAGGGTCGCCCGCCGCGGCAGCGAGAACGGGCTTCCAAGGTGGATGTCGTCCACAAACACCTTCGCGGACGCAAGCTCAGGCCCAATAACCCTTGGTCTTGCAAGTTGGGCTCCGAACACACACATGGACTGCGCACCCTCCCACCGCGAACCGACCAATCGCGGCTCATCGAGCACGGTGAGGACGAGGCCGTCCGGAGCGACCGTGAAGACACCCGGCGTGAAGGCATTCGGCACGCCCGCAGTGCGCTGCCCGGCCAGGTTCTCGCCGTCGAGCAGTACCCCCTCCCGGTCCCAATGCGTGATTCGCCGGTTGCCGGGATCCCACGCGCGAATGGAGCCGTTGTCGTCCACCGCAAGCGACGGCGCCGCACCGAACTCCCGCGGACCCTCACCTGCTCGACCTACACGGAGTCGCATGTCCCCCGTGGCGCCATCGAACAGCCGGAAAGACCTATCGTGAAGATCTGCGATCGCCACATCGCCGGTGGGCGTGATCCGTGCCGACACGATGAGCGTGAACCCGGCATCCTCTCCAGCCCCGATGGTTAGCGCAGGCGTGGGCCCGAGTGAAATCGTAGGACCCGCTGCAGCCATGTTCTCCATAATCCGTACGCCCGCGCTATCGCGGCCCACTATCTGCGCTCGCCCGAGCGTCGCCGTCACCACCAGCATCGCACAGGGCAAGACCCCAATCATCACAGGCCGCCCCCTCCTAGTCATGGCCGAGCGCCTCCCTGATCGCTTCCACGAGGTACGCAGAGTCAGGCAGTTGCTTGAGCCAGCGATCGTTCACCAGCACGGTAGGGGTGACCTGAAGGCCCAGTTGCACCCCGGCAAGGTAGTCGATGGTCAATGTAGGCATCTCGTCAACGGATTGCAGGCAAGCGCCGAACGCCACGGAATCCGGCACGGACACCAGTCTCCCAAATGCCTGGAACGCCGGGAGGCCAAGTCCTCGCCATGTCAGGTTCTCGTACAAGAGATGGTGGTACTCTGCGAAGCGACCCTGCTGAGCTGCGCATTCGGCCGCTCGTGCTGCGAACTGGCCCATGGCGTGGGTCTCCAACGGAAAGTGCCTGTATACGATGGTGATGGTATCGCCGAACTGTCGCTGGACCGCCCGGAGCGCTCGATGGAACGTGACACATGCGGGGCACTCGTAGTCACCAAACTCGATGATGGTCACCGGCGCGTCCGCCGGGCCCAACCGGCGACCTTCCGACGCATACTCCTGCCAGTCAGGCACTCGCTCTGGTCCACCGACGGGTAACGCTCTCGGAGATGAGAATCTGTCGAAAAGAAATGTCGCTCCCACGAAGAGGGCGACGATCGCCAGCACTGCGGTTAGGCCATCGACGAGCATCCCCAGCCCCCGGGGCGCGGCGCCCGAGTCAGGAGACGCCGCCACAG
>CBFGQV010000111.1:0-7995 GCA_965651045.1 uncultured bacterium | reverse complement strand
AACTCTCCTGTCGTGTCGGCGCAGGATGCGCCGGGCTGCTATGTCGCGCGCGATCCCGCCGGGCGCGCGAGCCCGCTTGATTCGGTCAGCGTGCGCATCATGGGCGCCGAAGCGAAGGTCTGCTACGGCCGGCCCTCGGCGAACGACCGAGAGGTGATGGGGGGATTGGTGCCCTGGGGCGACCCGTGGCGGATGGGCGCCAACGAGGCTACGGGCTTGCATCTCGCCTTCGCCGCGACCGTCGCGGGCGTGCGGCTCGAGCCCGGCTCGTACGCGCTCCACGCGGTGCCGGGTGAGGATTCGTGGCAGATCGTCGTCGGCTCGAATTTCGAGCGCTGGGGCATTCCGATTCCCGGTGACGACGTCGTCGGCTCGGGCGCCGTGGCGGTCGAGGCGATGCCGGAGCACGTCGAGACGATGACCTTCCGGTTCGAGACCACCTCCGGCATGGAGGCGCACCTGATCCTGGAGTGGGAGAACACCCGCATCCGGATTCCGGTGGCGCACGCGCACTGAGCGGACACGGCGGAGACCGTTCGATCGCGGGGGCGCTCCGCCGGGCGTCGATTCTCGCGGCCCTGCTCCTCCTGGGCCTCGGTGTGCAGGCGCTCGCGGGTGTCGTCGTGCACGACGGGGCTCCATGGCCGGTGCACCTGCCCTTCACCCTGGGGTTGCTGCTCCTCGCGGCGCACCTCATGGGATCGACCGCGAACGATCTCGGGCTGCCGCGCATTACCGGCTACATACTCGGAGGGCTGCTGCTCGGCCCTTCGGGGCTCAACCTGATCACCGATGCCGACATCGAGTCGCTGGGGCTGATCGATTCGGTCGCGATCGCGCTGATCGCCTTCTCGGCCGGGGCCGAGCTCAAGTTCCGTGAGGTGAAGGCGGCCGGCCGGTCGATCGCGTCGATCCTGACCTTCGAGATGGTGTGCGTCTTCGTCGTGGTCACCGGCCTGGTGCTCGCGATGAAGCCCATCTTCCCCCTCACGGCGGGCCGGAGTTGGGCCGACGCGGTCATCATCGCGATGGTCTTCGGTTCGGTCGCGATCGCGAACTCGCCGTCGGTGGCAGTGGCGGTGATCAACGACACGCGCTCGCGCGGGCCCGTGACTTCGACGATTCTCGGCGTCACGGTGCTCAAGGACGTGGCGGTGATCCTGCTTTTCGCCATCATGCTCTCGGTGGCGCGCGGGTTTCTCCAGGGCGACGGCGGGTCGCTCGGCATCGAGCTCGCCGAGCGTATGTGGTGGGAGATCGGCGGCTCGATCATGATGGGGCTGATGGTGGGTTGGCTGGTCTCGCTATACTTCGATCGATGGAAGGCCAAGCCCATTCTCTTCATTCTGGGCGTGGCGTTCCTGGTGGCGTATCTGGCCGGGCGCCTGCATCTGGAGATTCTGCTCACGGCGCTCACGATCGGCCTTTTCGTCGAGAACGTGTCGGAGGTGAAGGCCGAGCCGTTCGTGCGGGCGGTGGAAGCCAACGCGCTGCCCTTCTACGCGCTCTTCTTCTCGTTGGCCGGGGCGAGCATTCACCTGAACGAGCTTCGCGCTGTCTGGGGGCTCGTGGTGCTGCTCGTGGTCGTGCGGGCCGCGGCGATCTGGTTCGGCACGCGGCTCGGCGCCACGGTCGGGGGCTCGGAGCCGGCCGTGAAGAAGTACGCCTGGACCGGGTTCGTGTCGCAGGCGGGCGTCACGCTCGGTATGGTCGTGATTGCGGCCGAGGCGTTCCCGGCTTGGGGCCCCGAGATGCGCACCCTCTTCGTCGCCATGGTCGCGGTGCACGAGCTGGGCGGACCGATTCTCATGCAGAAGGGGCTCGAGCGCGCGGGCGAGACCGGCAAGCGCGACGAGCGCGGTCGCCCGGCCGCCCGACAGGCGGAGTCGGCGGGGGCGGCAACGGCGTAGGAGGCCCGATGCGCGGCCCGTCGTCGCGTACCGCCCCCGCTTCAGCCCCCGAGCAGCCGCGCGACGGCCTCGGTGTGCGTACGCCAACGCTCGGCCTCTCGCGCCAGGTGCTTCTCGCCGCGGTCCGTGAGGCGATAGAACCGGGCACGCCGATTGTTCTCCGAGCGGCCCCATTCCGCGTGGAGCAGCCCGTCTCGCTCGAGCCGATGGAGCGCCGGGTAGAGCGCACCTTCTTCGACCTGCAGGTGGTCGCCTGAGCCGTCGAAGATACGGCGCGCGATGGCGAGCCCGTGCAGAGGTTCGTCCGCCACGGCTCGCAGCACGAGGAGGTTGAGGGTGCCGTAGAGCGACGTCGAATCGATGCGAGGGGTCATGAGAGCGGGTCCGGTTCAGTCCGAGCGGAGGGCATGGGCAGGCGCCACCGAGGAGGCGCGCATCGCAGGTACCAGCGATGCGACGAACGCCACGGCGAGGAGCGCCGTGCCCGCGACGAGGTAGGGAAGAGGGCTGCCGGCGTCGACGCCGAAGAGCAGGCTCTCGAGCGTGCGCGCTCCGAGGCGTCCCGCGGCGAGGCCGATGGCGATGCCGCCAGCGACCAGGCCGGCGCCCTGGGCGAGGACCAGGCGACGCACGCCCCCCCGGTCGGCGCCGAGCGCCTTCCGGATCCCGAGTTCCCGGGTTCGGCGGGCGACGCTGTAGCTCAGGACGCCGTAGACGCCGATCGCCGCCAGCGCGAGCGCCATCGTCGCGAAAGCCCCGAGCAGCGCGGTGACGAAGCGTTCGCGCTGCTGGGCCAGCGCCAGCGTCTCGTCCATCGTGGCGATGTCGAAGACCGCGAGCTGCGGGTCGATCTCGCGTACGATCCGCCGGAGCGCGGGGGCGGCGGAGCGCGGATCGCCGGCCGTGCGAATCATGAAGGTGAGCGTGCCTCCGGCGGGAGGCGTCTGCAGGAGGCTCGTGTAGAAGGCCGGGGGCGGGTCGGTGCGCGGGCCGCCGACGCGTTCGTCCTGGACGATTCCGACGATCTCGCGAAAGCCCAGGCCCCAGAACGCGATGCGCTGGCCGAGCGCGTCGCCGTCCGGAAAGTAGCGTTCCGCCGCAACGCGGTTGAGCACGACCACCCCCGCGGCGTCTGCGACGTCACCCGGTTCGAACCACCGGCCGTCGAGGAGCCGGACGCCGGCCACGGTGCGGTAACCCGGCGTGACCATGCGCGTGGTGGGCTCGCCACGTGCCGGGTCGGGCGGCTGACCCTCGATGGCGATCGAGTTCGTGAAGCCGGGGTCGAGCGAATGGTTGGTGACGAGGGCGACGGCCTCGACGCCCGGGACCTCGCCCAGCCGGCGGAGCGACTCCCGTGTGAACTCGAGCCGCTCGGTCAGGTGCGGGTAGATCGAGAAGTCGACCGGGTACCGATTCGTGGGC
Source organism: uncultured bacterium (assembly GCA_965651045.1). Taxonomy (GTDB): domain Bacteria; phylum Gemmatimonadota; class Gemmatimonadetes; order Longimicrobiales; family Gaopeijiaceae; genus Gaopeijia. Next base: position 4,660 of record CBFGQV010000111.1, on the reverse strand, counting down.
AGCGCGACGCTGCCCCGGAGCACCCGTTCCGTCGCGAACCCCAATTCGACCTGCCCGAGGTTCTGGACGGTCAGGCCGAGCAGCCCCGCCCCGACCAGGAGAAGCGTGGCCAGGGCCGCCTGGCCGCCGACGAGCAGGCGCCGCGTGAAGGTCGCTCGTCGGGCCCCCGCACCGCTCCGGCCGGCGCTTCCGAGCGAACGCGCCGGGTCGACCCGCGCCGCCGCGAGAGCCGGCCCCACGCCGAACGCGACGGCGAGAAGAAGCGCGAGCGTGACCGCGAAACCCAGCACCCGTGCGTCGAGCCGAGGCGCGCCGAGCGCCCGCAGGTCGGGTGGAATCAGCCCCCCGAGGGCGCCCAGAGCGCCCCAGGCGAACAAGGCGCCGACGACCGATGCAGTGAGGCTCAGCGCGATCGTCGCGGCGAGCTGTCGGCGGATCGTGCGTCCGGTTCCCGACCCGAGGGCGGTGTGCACGGCCGCGTCGCCCTCGCGGGCCGCGGCGCGCGCGAGCAGGAGGTTGGTGACGTTGAGCGTGGCGAGCGCCAACAGCACGCCCACGGCCGCGACCAGCGCCAGGAGCGTTCCTCGCGCGTCGCCGCGTAGAAACGCATCGAGCGGCTCGACGAACGCGCCGCGGTTGGTGTTCGCCGGGTCCTCGGCCTCGAGCTCCGCCGCCAGCCGTTCCGCGTCCGCCTGCGCCGCCGCCACCGCGACGCCCGGCGCGAGCCGAGCGACCGCCCGGTACGCGTGGGGATTTCGGGTCGCCTGAGCGGACGTCATGCGAAGGGGGCGCCACGCGTCGACGTCGCCCCCCATCAGGAGCGAGGCCCTCGGCGGAAGCACGCCGACGACGCGCGTCGGTACCCCGTCGAGCAGGATGTCCGTGCCCACCACGGCCGGGTCGCCGTCGAAGGCCGATCGCCAGAGCGCGTCGCCCAGCACGATGACGTCGCCCCCGGCGCCCTCGGTCTCGTCGATCGTGACGCCGCGCCCGAGCACGGGCGTGAGCCCGAGCAGGTCGTCCAGGTCGTGATGCACGACGGCGAGACGGAGCTGAACGGGGTCACCGCCCTCGCGCTGCATGCTGGCTTCGTAGCGGCCCCACATGGCCACGGCCTCGAACGAGCGGGTGCGGTCGCGGAAATCGTAGAAATCCGCGCTTCCCATCGCCTCGCGCGTCGTGCCGGTGGCGCGGTCGTTCTGCCACAAATAGACGAGGCGTTCGGGCGTTGCGTAGGGCAGCGGCCGCAGGAGCACGCCGTCGACCACCCCGAAGAGCGCGGTCGCGAAGCCGATGCCCAGCGCCAGGGTCAACACCACGAGCGTCGAGAGGCCGCGATCGCGCCGAAGCGAATGGAGCCCGAGTCTGAGGTCCTGGGCGAGCGCCTCGAACGCGGCGCGGCGTGACCGGCGAGCCCGGCCCGTGCGGCGAAGACGGCGGCTTTCGCTTCGAATACGTTCGAGATCGCCGAAGGTGGCGCGCGCGTGGGCGCGCGCCTCGGACTCGCTCCAGCCGCGTTCGACGAGCTCGGCCGCCCGCTGCTCGATGTGGAACGCCAGCTCCTCGTCGACCTCCTGGTCCACCCGCTCGGGCCGCTCGTCACCCGTCATGCCCATCGCTTCATCTCCGCGCTCGCGTTCGCCCCACCCCACCTGCTTAGGGAACCACGATGCGAAGTCTGTTCAAACTTCCCTAAGCCGTCAAGGTGAAGCGCGCAGGCCGCCCGTGAAACTGGACGCGCGAGGGTCGCGTAGGTACGTTCAACCCTAAGTGAACAAGGTATCAACGCTACCCGGGAATCCCCCATGTCCGGATCGGACCTCTTCACCGGTACCCTCGACCTCTTGATCCTGCGCACGCTCGAAGCCGAGGCGCTTCACGGCTATGGCGTGGGCAAGTCGCTGCGCGACAGGAGCGGAGGGGTTCTGGCGATCGAAGAGGGAGCGCTCTATCCGGCGCTCCACCGGCTCGAGCGGCGCGGGCTGCTCGAGTCGGCGTGGGGGCGTACCGAGACCGGGCGTCGCGCGAAGTTCTATCGCCCGACGGCTCAGGGGCTCGAGCACCTCGCGACCGAGCTCGAGCGCTGGAGCGAGTTCAATGGAGCGGTGACGCTCGTGCTCGGCGACACATGAGCGGCGCGCCGCCACGCTGGCCGTTCGACGAGCCGGCGCCCCCACCGCACCTGACCGGCGATGAACGCGCGGAGCTCGACGAGGAACTCGCGTTTCACATCGAGGCGCTCGAGCGCGAGCTCCTCGCGCGGGGGGCGTCTCCGGACGAGGCCCGGGCCGAGGCGCGCGCGAGGTTCGGAGACCCCGAGGCGTGGCGTCGTCGGCTGGAGCGCGACGCGAGAGGGAAGACGCCGACGTCGCGGGGCAACGCCCGCGCCGGACAGACGGCACCACGACGCAACCACGGACGCGGAGGGGGAACGACGATGGGATCGCGCATCATGCAGGACCTGCGGTACGCATTCAGGGGGCTCCGGCGGCATCCGGCCTTCGCGGCCATGTCGGTGCTGACCCTTACCGTCGCGCTCGCCGGCAACACGGCGATCTTCAGCGTGCTCGACGCGGCCGTGCTCCGCTCGCTGCCCTTTCCGGGCGCCGAGCGGCTCGTCTTCGTCAACGGCGTGCACCGCACCGACGCGGGGGAAGCCACGCGCATGGCCTCGGTGCCCGAGTTCCGGGACTGGCGCGAGCGCGTGCGGTCGGTCGAGCCGCTCACGGCGGTGGCCACGTCGGCGGCCACGCTGCGGTCGGGCACGGAATCCGACCGGGTGACGCTGGAGGTCGTGAGCGCCGGATACTTCGACCTGCTCGGTGCCCGTCCGGTGGCGGGGCGCGCCTTCACACCCGACGAGTTCGAGACACCCGACGGCGCGCCCGTGGCGGTCATCGGCCACACCCTCTGGCAGCGCGTCTTCCAGGGTGCGCCCGATGCCGTCGGCCGGACCCTCACCCTGAACGAGCGCACCGTCGAGGTCATCGGGGTGCTGGACGAGGGGTTCGGCGGGGTTTCGCTCGAGACCGAGGTCTGGATTCCGCTGGGCATGTACTCGATCGTCGGTTCGCCCGGCCGCCTCGAGGAGCGAGGGACCCGCTTCCTGCCCGTGGTCGGAAGGCTCGCGCCCGGCACGACGCTGGCCGATGCCCAGGCCGAGTTCGACGCGGTCGCCGCCTCACTGCAAGCCGCCTTCCCGGACACACACGAGGACCGGTTCGCGCGCCTGGTCTCGTTTCGCGACAGCTACCTGGGCGGGGTCGGTGACCTTCTCTGGGTGCTCTTCGGCGCCGGCGCGCTCCTGCTCCTGATCGCCTGCGCGAACGTGGCGAACCTTCTGCTCGTGCGGGCCCACGCCCGCAGGAGGGAGCTCACCGTTCGCCGTGCGATGGGCGCCGCCTCGGAGCGCATCACCGCGCAGCTTCTCACCGAGAGCCTGGTGATCGCGCTGCTCGGGGGCGCCCTGGGGCTGCTCGGGGCGCGGTGGGTCCTCGCCGCGGCCCTGCCCCTCGTGCCGGACGGCGTGCTCCCGGGCTACGCGGAGCCCGCCGTCAGCGGACGCGCCTACCTGTTCACGCTCGCCGTGCTGATGCTCGTCGGGCTGGCCGCAGGCCTGGTGCCGGCGCTGACTTCGGCGCGCGCCGACCTCGCCCACGGCCTTCGCTCGGGGCGGGGCGCCCTCGCCGGTCGGGGCGGGCGGGCGCAGCAGACCTTCGTGGTCGCGCAGGTCGGCCTCGCCGTCGTGCTGATCTTCGCCGCCGCGACCCTCACCCGGAGCTTCCGGGCGCAGCTGGCGGTCGATCCGGGGCTCGAGTTCGAGGGGATTCACGTCATGGCGGTGCAGCCGCCTCCGGAGCGCTACCCCGACGCGGCGTCTCTCGACGCCTACTCGGACGAGCTGCGCCGGCGTGTGGCGGCCGTGCCGGGCGTCGAGGCCGTGGCGCTGTCGTCCGACTTCCCCTTCCGCGGGGGGAGCAGCGGGTCCTTCACGGCGCGACAGGACGACGTCGAGAACCCGATCCGCATTCACCACCACTCGATCGGGCCCGAGTTCTTCGATCTGCTCGGCGTCGAGCTCCTGGCCGGGCGTACCTTCGCCGACACCGACGCCGAGGGGGCGCCCGGTGTCGTGATCGTTACGGCGGCCTTCGTGGAGCGCGTGTTTCCGGAGAGCCCATCGCCCGCGGCGGCGGTGGGGGCGCGCGTCTGGATCGGGAATCCCCAGAACCCGGACAACCTGGCGGAGATCGTCGGCGTGGTGGAGAACGTGCGCTTCCGCAACCTGACGCAGAGCATGCTCGACGGGCCGAACAGCCCCGACCTCTTCTTCTCGTACCGGCAGGTGCCGATGCGCGGCCAGAACGTCTCGTTCCGGGTTGCGGGCGAGGGTAGCCAGGTGGTGGCCGACGTGGGCAGGGCGATCCGGGAATTCGATCCCGCGGCGCCCCCCTTCGCCGTCGCGTCGCTTCGCGAGCTCTACGAGGCGCAGACCGCGACCGCGAGGCTCGCGGCGGTGCTGATGGGCGCCTTCGGCGTCCTCGCGCTGGTCCTGGCCGCCGTGGGGCTCTACGGCGTGCGCGCCGTCACGGTCGGCCAGAGGGCTCCGGAGATCGCGCGTCGGCGGGCGCTCGGTGCGGCGGGGGACGACCTCGCCCCC
>CBFGQV010000110.1:0-8070 GCA_965651045.1 uncultured bacterium | reverse complement strand
CGCGTTCCAGGTCTCGTTCGCGAGTGCACCCGGACCGTAACGCTCGGCTCGACTCCGGAGACTGAAGAAGTGAGGGGCCCATGGCGGGTCCCCACGAATCGGTCGAACGTCGGGCCCCCCGCCACCAACTCTGGCGACGGGGGGCCCGGCTCTACATGGCGACGGGACCACGTCTCATGGCTACTTCGAATCAACTGCGGCAGCGCCTGGGCGCGGTCGTGACGCGTCTCGCGGATGAAGTGCACCGGGAAGGTGCGGAGAGTCTCGCGACGGCGCACGGCGTGGGCGTGTCCTCGCTCACACGTCACCTCGGCATGCTGATGGCCGGTGCAACCCTCGCGAACCTCGCCACCGTCGAGAAGGATGTGGTGGGGTTCGGGTCGCGGGTGCTCGTCCAGGACGTCGACTCCGAGGCGCCCGAGACCTACCACCTCATGGCGAGCCAGGCCATGGACCTCTTCGAGGACCACGTGAGCCTCGAATCGCCGCTCGGCACGGCGCTTCTGGGCACCGCCGAGGGTGACATCGTCGACGTCACCACGCCCAATGGGCACCGTACGCTGCGGGTGCTCGCCGTGCGGTCGCTTCTCGACCTGCTCGACGTGCTCGATCCGCACGAAGACGGCCTCGTCGCGGGTGCCAGGTCATGACGCGCACCGTCGACCACCTGGTCATCGGCGGAGGCATCATCGGCGTGTGCATTGCCGAAGCGCTCGCGCGCGAGGGGATCGATGTGCTGGTGATCGATCAGGGTGACCTCGGACGCGGCTGTTCGGAAGCCAACGCCGGGTGGGTGACGCCGTGTTTCGCCATGCCGCTGCCCCGGCCGGGCCTGTTGCCCACGGCCCTCAGGTGGATGCTCGACCCGGAGAGCCCCTTCCACCTGCAGCCGCGGCCGACGCCGGCCCGCCTTCGCTGGCTGGCGCGATTCGCCCGGTCGATGGGCCGGCGACGCTTCGAGCAGAGCACGCGCGCGCTCGTCGAGCTCTCACGGTACAGCCTGGACCGCTACCATGAGCTCGATCGGTTGCTGCCAGGGCGTCTGGGGCTGGAGCGCCGCGGCCTGCTGATGCTGGCGCTGACGCCGCAGGGGCTCGAGTCGGCGACGTCCGACGCCGCGACGATGGCGGCGCTGGGTGTGTCGGGCGACGTGCTGTCCGACGCCACGGCTCGAGAGCTCGAGCCGGCACTGCGCGGAGGCCTCGCCGGAGCCGTGTACTACCCCGACGAAGCCCACCTCCAACCCCTCGCCACCGTACATGCGATTGCGGAGCAAGCACGGCGTGGTGGGGTATCCTTTGAAGGCGGTACCGAGGCGTTTGATTTCGACTTCAGGGGTGGTCGGGTCCAGAGCGTCGAAACCACGCGTGGGCGCATCTCGGCCGGCCAGCTCACACTGGCAACCGGCGCCTGGTCCATGGCGTTGGCCCGACGACTTCGCCTTCGAGTGCCGGTCCTCGGCGGCAAGGGATACTCCATGATGGTCGGAGCACCCCGCCCTGCCCCACGGATTCCGATGATGGTTCTGGAGAAGAAGGTGGCGATCACTCCGTATGGCGACGAGCTGCGGCTCGCCGGCACGCTCGAGCTCGTGGACGGGGATCATTCGATCTCCCCCCGGCGCGTCGCATCGGTTCGACGCGCGGCAGGCGCCGTGTTGCCACTCGCCGAGTCCGCGCGGGTGGACCACCTGTGGCGAGGGCTGCGTCCGTGCACACCCGACGGCGTTCCGATCATCGGGCGCGCTCCGGGGCACGAGAACCTGTTCATCGCGACGGGGCACCAGATGCTCGGCGTCCAGACCGCACCCGCCACCGGCCGCATGCTGGCCGATCTCGCACTGGGGCGCGATCCGGCCTTCGACCCGAAACCGTTCCGCGCGGAGAGGTTCGCATGACCGAACTCGCGCTCACGCCGCCGGGCTGGGTCGGAGTACTCGCAGCCGACCCTCCACCCGGTTAGCGCCGCATTCGGTCGGCGGCAGGGCGCCGCTGACGTCGAGGTCGAGGAACTCCGTGCCGCCGTGGCGATGATACCGGGTCGGGACCATGGCCAACGTCAGGGATGAGACAACATCTCCCTGCCTGAGGCGACCCTCGACGATCATCTCACCTTCGGTACCCTGCTGCGCTACGGAGCCACGGAAGATGCAGCCCTGCGGAACGCAGACGTCGCCTCGCCGTGCCGCTCCCGGCGGAAGGCGGATCGATACCTCGCTTCCGACCAGCGGGCCCTCTCTGAGCTCGACCCAGCCTTCCGACTCCTCGAGGGTCAGGCCACGAATGCGGGAGCCGGGGAACTCGAGGAACAGACGACAGCCCGTGACGTCGAGCGTCCACCGGCTCACGAGAGAAGGGGCATGCTGTGGAGAGGGCGTGATGGTCATGACAACGAAGTGTGGGAGAGCTAGTGTGCGTTCTCCTTCCTGTGTGACAACCCAACGAAACCGTTACGGCGGGCCCTCGCCCGCAGGTGATCAAGCGATGAAGCGCAGAGCGCTGAGAAGTCCCGAAGAGCGGGTCGGCATTCTGGGCAACACGGCCCTGCCTCCGCCTGCAGACGATCGAGCTCCTTCCACCGAGGCCCTCTTGCACCGAGGCCTCGTAGAGGGCGACGACCACGCCCTCGAGGCGGCCGTGTTGAAGCTGCGGCCCGAGATGCTCCGGATCGCAACACGTCACGTCAGGTCGGTCGACGATGCCGAAGACGTGGTCCAGGACGCCTGGATCGCAGCCCTCGCTGGCATCGAGCACTTCGAAGGGCGCGCATCGCTCAAGACCTGGCTGCTCCGGATCCTGGCATACCGCGCCATGAGCGCCGGGCGAAAGGCCGGCCGCTTCCTGTCGCTCCACCAGTTCCCCGACCCCGCTGGAGCGGCCGCCCGCGCCGGCCCCCTTCCGACGCTCGTGTCTCCGACCCCCGACCCGGAGCAGGCGGCGGTCGCCGGCGACCTCCGAGACCGCGTCGAGAAGGCCATCACCGAACTTCCGGCACGCCAGGCGGAAGTCGTGCGCCTCCGCGACCTCGAAGGCTGGAGTCCCAAGGAGGTCAGCACCCGGCTCGGCGTTTCCGCCGGCAACCAGCGTGTCCTGCTCCACCGAGGCCGCATGCAACTCCGGGAAGCCGTCTCGCGTTGACGCGCCCGAAACACTAACGTTATTAACATCATGCTTTACTTGACATTTGTTCGTGCTACCCCCTATCGTCGTCCGTCCGCATCACCGCCCGGTGGACGCGTGGCGGCTGGGTTCCCGTTCACGCTCGTCGGGTTGTAACGGAAGGCAGGCTCCGCTCGACCGTATCGAGACGCTTCACGAACGACGCCGGGCCGCCCACACGCGCCAGTGCGCCGATGGACGAGTGACCAGTGAACGAAAGCCAATCCCCCGCACGTCGACCACTTACGGTGGCCAAGGCCCGCATCGACGAGATCATCGATGCGGATCACCGCCTGACCCGTCTCGTGTACGCCTATCTGGCCTTCGCCACCGGCTGGCTGCTGTTCGGGACGCTGGTCGGCGAGTACCTCGGGCTCAAGTTCGCGTGGCCTGAGCTGGGCGTGGCTCCGTGGCTCTCGTTTGGGCGCCTTCGACCGGTACACACAAACGTGGTGTTCTGGGGGTGGACCTCGCTCGCCATGATCGGTCTTGCCCTGTGGGTGGTGCCCCGCACGAGCCAGCGGGCACTCCACAGCTTGCGCATGGCGTGGGTCAGCCTCGGGCTCATGAACGTGGCGGTGCTCCTCGGCGTGATCCAGCTCCTTTCCGGCGTCACGAACGGCGCCGGTGAGTTCCGCGAGTTCATCTGGCCGGTCATGGGGCTCTTCGCGGCGGGCCTGGCGCTCCTCGGCTACAACCTCTACCGGACCATCGCACGGCGCGGCACCGAAGAGATCTACATCTCCAACTGGTACATCCTGGCGGCTTTCATCATGACCACCGTGCTGGTCACGATCGCCTACACGCCATGGATTCAGTACGGGCTCGGAGATACGGTCATCCAGGGCTACTACATGCATCAGGGCGTCGGCCAGTGGTTCACGCCCCTCGTGCTCGGGCTGACCTACTACTTCCTGCCCAAGCTTCTGAACAAGCCGATCTACTCGTACTCGCTCGGCGTCCTCGCCTTCTGGACCCAGGTGATCTTCTACACCATGATCGGCACCCATCACTTCGTCTTCAGCCCGATTCCCTGGATCCTGCAGACGGTGGCGATCGTGTTCAGTGTCGGTATGCTCGTACCGGTGGTGGCGGGTACTGGAAACTTCCTGCTCACCATGAGGGGCAGCTGGCGCACGATCACGCACAGCTATTCCCTGCCGTTCATCTTGGTGGGTGTGGTCACCTACTTCCTTGGATCGACGCAGGGCACCTTCGAGGCGTTCCGAAGCCTCAACCGCGTCTGGCATTTCACGGACTTCACCGTGGGCCACGCACACCTCACGATGTACGGGTTCGTGATCTTCCTGATCTGGGGGGGCATCTACGGCCTCCTGCCCCGGCTCACGGGCCGCGAGCCCCCCCAGCTCCTGGTCGGCATGCATTTCTGGCTGGCCCTGGTTGGTCTGCTGGTCTATGTCGGTGCGCTCTCCATCGGTGGCACCCTCCGCGGCATGAGCTGGGTCTCCGGAGCGGACTTCCTCGACTCGGTTCGCCTGATGGAGTCGTACTGGCTCGGACGGGCCGTCGGGGGAACGCTGATGTTCTTCTCGCACCTGATCTTCGCCTTCAACCTCTGGGCGATGCGCCCGGACGATCTGTTCGCACGAGCCGCGCGGCCGACCACGCACACGGCCTCTCCCCTACCCTCGACTGCCGGAGGGGCCTGATGCAGCTCGACTTCCACAAGAACCACCGGTTGTTGTTCGGAACGGTCCTCGGGCTCTTCGTGGTCCTCAGCGGCATCATCGCTGTGGGCCCGGCCCTCTGGGTGCAGACCAACAATCATCCGCTGCCCGGGTCGGAGCCTCTCACCGATCTCGAAGCCGATGGCCTCCAGGTCTACCTGTCCGAGGGCTGCGTCTACTGCCACACCCAACAGGTTCGGCCCATCGCCCAGGACACGTCACGCTACGGCCGCGCCTCGGCGCCGGGCGACTACGCCCGGCTCCGCCCCACCGACCTGTGGCGGCAGACGCCGAGCGTGCTGGGCACCGAGCGAACCGGTCCGGATCTCGCCAACATCGGCAGCCGCCAGCCGAGCGACATCTGGCATCACATTCATCTCTACCAGCCGCGCGCCGTCGTCGATGTCTCGATGATGCCGTCCTTCCCGTGGCTGTACGAGGTCAAGTCCGGCGCCGACCCGGACGACGTGGTCGTGCCGGTGCCCGACGAGTACGCACCCGCCGATGCGGTCGTCGTGGCGGGGCCACGGGCCCGTGCGCTGGTGGCCTACCTCCTCTCGCTCAAGCAGCCTCCACTCGGACAGGGGGGATCGCCCGATGGCCAATGATCCGTCGCCGAGCCGCGTGGAGATCTATCTCGATGGGGCTCGGGAACCGATCGGCATCTACCAGCCTCCGGCGCGCTTCCATCTCGATACCGAGGCCCTGGACGACGGTCCCCACGAGCTACGCATCGTCGCGACCGACCGGTCCGGGCACCGAGGGGTCCGCGTCATTCCTTTCGAGGTACGAAACGGACCGGGCATCGCGGTGGACGGCCTCAAACGGGGCGACGTCGTCGAGGGCCAGCTCGACTTGCTGGTCAACGCCTACGGCGGCGCCTACGAAGAGAACTGGGAGCCCGCTCGCGCAGAGACTCCCGCGCCGATTCCGACCTGGGCCTGGGTGCTGTTCCTCGGTGCGGTCGCATGGTCGATGTTCTACGCGGCCCGCACCTGGTCGCCCTCGCCCGAGATGGCGAACTCTCCGACCTACGCCGCCTGGGGAGCGCCGGGCGGCGAGGGCTCCGGCCCCCTGCCGACCGCCGCCACGCCTGCGGCGACCGGGACCGGAGCCTCTCTCTACCGCACCAGCTGTGCAAGCTGCCATCAGGCCAACGGTGTCGGCGTGGAAGGGGTCTTCCCTCCCCTGGCCGGCGACCCGGTGGTTGTGGACGACGACCCCACCCGGCATATCGAGATCATTCTCTGGGGTCTCCAGGGAGAGCCCATCCAGGGCGTCGACTACCCGACGGCCATGCCCGGGTGGGCCGACCAGTTGAGTGACGCCGAGATCGCCGCCGTGGTGAACCATGAGCGGACGAGCTGGGGGAACGACGCGCCCACGGTCACCGTCCAACAGGTCGCCGATGTCCGACGGAGGGGGCCTCCATGACCGTTCCGCTCCTCACCTCCGTCCAGGACTTCGCGGTCGCGACCCATGGTCGTGTGACCGCCGCCTCCGGTGCCATGGACTGGCTCCTGCTCGCGCTGGCCGTCCTCTCGGTGGGCACCGCGTTCGGGCTGTGTCTCCGATTCTTCCTCTGGCCTGGTGAGGAGGACCCGGCCCACATCAAGCGAGAAGTGCTCCGAGATACCGCGTCTCGCTGACTCACTCCTCTTCTCCGTCTCGAACCCAGAACAGCTTCATGGTGCTCACGCGATACGGCTTCCAGAACTGCATGGGAGCATTCTTTCAGATGGATACTCGAAACGCACGTCGTCTCCTGCCGGCGCACCTCCAACCCATCGAGGCACAGCACGGACGCAGCGTTCTCGCCCTGCTGGCATTCCAGTTCACGGAGAGCGAGGTCGGGGCCTACGACGAGATCGTCATGGCCATCATCACGCCGCCTCGTGTGGAGCCCGGCAAGTCCCTGCCCAAGGCGGCGTTCTACCCCTTCGTGGTGGGCACGAGTACGGAGCAGGCGCGGGCGCACGCCATCGAGCGTTGGCATCTGCCTCACTATCCGTCCGATCTCGATTTCCGGTTCCGCGAGAATGGCGCCGACATCGCCTTGGCCGTGCAGGACCGCGACGGCCCTGTGCTGGACCTGGTGGTCACAGCCCACGACTTCAACGACGCCGTGAATGCCTACCACGCGTTCACCGTCGATGGGGCCTCTGCCACACCCTACAAGGTCAACATCTTCATGGATGCGCCCCACTCGGAACACGAGGCGGAACGAGGCACGCTCCGACTCCATGCGCACCCGATGTTGCGAGGACTCGACCAGGAAGAGGTGGACCCGATCCCGTTCCGGGAGGAGTGGTACCGGGCCGGCGTCCAGACGTTCGAGGAGCTGGAGAAGCTCTAGGACCGTCCCGACGGCCACGAGGGTGGGTCACTCGCTGGTGAAGGGCTCGCCGGTGCGACGCACCACGCCGCGCTCGCTCCCGAACACCACCACGGTGTCGTCACAGACCACGAACTCCGTTGGCTCCAATGCCTGCATATCGAGACGGGTAAGGATTCCTTCGAAGAAGCGCCGCACACCATCGTGGCCTCGAATCGTGGCCCGACGAGGTCGGGGGTTTGCGCCAACGTAGACCCACGTGGAGTCCGGGTGGATGGTCTCGAGAATCCCGTCGACGTCGCCACGTAGGAACGCATCGAACATTCGTCGAACCACGGCCTCGGGTCCCGCCGTGCGGGTGGCGCCACCCACCGGCCCCTGCTCATCGTCGTTCATGAATCCTCCGTTGACGGATCGCCAATCCCACGCTGCTCGGCCCCGTCAGTCGGCGTGTGCGCAAGCCGCATTCCTGTGCGCAGCGCACCATCCATGCATGCCCGGGCGCCCCGCATCCTCCGCATTTCCGCCATGTGGACTCCTCCTTTGTCCACAGTCTGGATGCGTCCACTGAAGCGGGTCAACTCGAGCATCTCGGAATCGCCTTCGAGGCGGAGGAACTGCAGCACGCGAGGGCCCATCAGCGTGACCGTTACCCGCGCGCCCTCCGAGCCACCTCGTCGATCAGCCCGCTGAAGATGAAGCGGTGGGCCGGATAGAGGGCGTACCAGTAGAGCAAGCCAACGAGGCCCTTGGGCGCGAAGAAGGCGGTCTGGACGAGGCGGGTGCGGGCCCCGCCCTCGCCCTGGCCGTCGCGGCCGGCCTCCCCCTCGGCGGCGCATTCGAACTGCAGCCACGCCTCACCGGGCAGCCGCATCTCGGCCCTGAGACG
>CBFGQV010000109.1:0-8138 GCA_965651045.1 uncultured bacterium | reverse complement strand
CGACGCGCAGACGCAGTCGCTCCTGCAGATCGTTCACAACCTGCTCCTCTTCGGCATGACGCCCCAGGAAGCGGTCGAGGCGCCCCGCTTCCGGAGCCTCGGAGGCGTGCGCGTGTCCATCGAAGACCGCGTCGCACCCCGGGTGCGCGCCGAGCTCGAACGTCTCGGCCACCGACTCGAGGTCATCGAGGGTTGGACCGCGACCTTCGGCGGGGCGCAGATGATTCACCTCGACCCCTCGTCCGGCACGATCTTCGCCGCGGCCGACCCGCGTCGCGAAGCCTACGCCATCGCCTACTGATGGACCGCACCTTCACGCTGATCGCAGCGATCTTCGGCCTGGTCGGGGTCGGGCTGGGTGCGTTCGGGGCGCACGCGCTCCGCGCCACGCTCGAGCCTCGCGACCTCGAGATCTTCGAGACCGCCGTGCGCTACCAGCTCGTTCACGCCGTCGCCCTTCTGGGCGTCGCCTGGGCCTGGACGCGATGGCCAGGCACGGCCACGGCCATGGCCGGTTGGCTCTTCGCGGCCGGAGTCGTGATCTTCTCGGGTAGCCTCTACCTGCTGGTTCTCGTCGGCCCCCGCGCGTGGGGGGCGGTGACCCCGGTCGGCGGCGTCGCGATGCTGCTCGGGTGGGCCGCGCTCGCGTGGGCCGCGCTGCGGGGGGCGGGACCCTGACGGCCGGGCGAGCGCACCGACCGCATCGGAACCGCCCTCGACGCCAGGGGGTTTCACCCTTTCGAATCCACCCATCCGAGGCCCCCGCCATGCCGCGACGCCCGATCCCCCGCGCCACCCTGCCCCTTGCCCTGTTCGCGCTCGCGGCGTGTGGCGATTCCGGCACGCCCCTGCCCGATGTGGACCGCGTCGTCGTGACGCCGGAAGAGACGGCGCTCGGCGCGCTCGCCGAGACGGTCCAGTTCGAGGCGTCGGCGCTCGACGCCGCGGGCGCTCCGGTCACCGGGCTCGACTTCACGTGGAGTTCGAGCGACGAGTCGGTGGCGACCGTCGACGCGACCGGGCGCGCCACCGCGCACGCGATCGGCGAGGCGCTGATCCGCGCCTCGACGTCGGGGGTGACGGGCGAGGGCCGCCTGGTCGTGCGCGAGTGCGGCGCCCCGGTGCAGCTCTCGCCGGGCGAGTGGACGACGGTGGACCTGCCGGGCGAGAACGCATGCGGGTTCATCTTGCCGGCGGGCTCGCCCGGCGACCGGTACCGCATCGCGCTCGTGCGCACCACCAACGCGTCCGACGAGTTCGACGTGCCCACGGTGAGCCTGCAGCTGCGCACGCTCGCCGCGGCGGACGCCGCACCCGCGCAGTCGGCGGCGCTCGCCTCGCCGCCCGGCGGCGCCCTTCAGGCGGCCCTGACGCTGCCGGTTTCCTCGAGCCAGCTGCGGCAGGCGCTCGACCTCGCCCAGCGCACCGAACGGCACCACATGGCGCTCCGCGAGCGCGAGGCCATCACGATCGACGCGCTCGGCGCCGACGCGCTGCTGCCCACGAGGACCGTGCCGCTGACGCGGGTGGCCGCGGTCGACGCGCCGAACCGCATCATGGTCGACTCGTCGACGCCCACCCTCTGCACCCCGGCCGGCACGCCGGCGCCGGCCCTCAAGGTGGCCGAGAACGACTACCTCGCGATCTACCAGGACAGCGCACAGGCGGCGAACGTGACCCGCGAGATCTCGGTGTCGCAGGCCCAGCGCATGCTCGACTACTACGCGGCCTACGGCAAGCCGGTCATCGACGACTACTTCGCCGGCGTGAGCGACATCGACTCGAACGGCAAGGTCTACGTCGTGGTGCACCCGGTCGTGGACGGCAACACGGCCGCCTTCGTCTGGAGCGGCGACTTCTTTCCGAAGACCCGAAACGGCGAGCCCTTCTGCCCCGCGTCGAACGAGGCGGAGATCATCTTCTTCAACTACGAACTCGTCCAGGCGCTCGACGACGGCGTCTTCCAGGCGCTCGAAACGCTCGTGCACGAGGTCAAGCACGTCAGTTCGCTGTACAAGTCCATCGCGCGCAGCAACCGCGTCGGCCAGAGCGCGTACCACCCGGGCTGGGTCGAAGAGGGGTCTGCCGAGATCGCCGGCAACATGTCGTCGCGGCGCGCGTGGGCCGCGGTCGGCGGGCCCGCGCCCAACGCGGCGGTGACGGAGCAGCACATCCGTGACTCCGGAACCGACGGCGACGGGCTGCGGCCGGAGTTCTACGGCGTGTTCCTGAGGCTCTTCCGCACTCAGGGCTACCTCGCAAGCCAGCCGAACGCCGTCGTCGTGGACCCGTCGGGTGCCGGCCCGGAGCACAGCATCTACGGCTCGGGCTGGTTCTTCCTGCGCTGGCTGGGCGATGCCTACGGCGAGGCGGCGAGCGCGTCGTATGCCGACGCCCCGTTCTTCCGCGAGCAGAACGATTCCCTCTCCGCGCAGGGGGTTCAGGGGATCACCAGTCTGACCGGCGCCTCGTGGGTCGAGCTCATGCAGGAGTATGCGGTCGCGGTCATGACCAACGGCACACCGACCCCACAGCCGCCGCGAGCCTTCACGAGCTACGACTTCGTGAGCGCCGTCGAGGTGTGGTGCTTCGCCGCGGACAATCCGCCGTGCGACGGCATTCCGGCCGGACCGAACGGGGTCTTTCCGTGGCCCGTCACGGTGCAGTCGGACGGCAACATGGCGCGAGGGTTCACGGACGCGACCTTCTCCGGGCCGATCGGCCCCTCGGGGCTCCGTATACACGAGTTCCGTTCGTCGGGCACGTCCAACGCCGAGATCCTGGTGTCGGCGCCCTCCGGTACGCGCGTGGTGGTGCTTCGCTCGTTCTAGCGTGGAGGCGACCACGCGGCACGCCGGCGCACCCTACACATCGCTGTACGGTGGCAGCGTATCGCTCGCCAGCTCACGCAGGAGCGCCAGGTCCACGTTGCCCCCGCTCACGATCACGACCAGGGCTCGCTCGCCCCGCGCCGGGTGCTCGGGAAGCGCAAACTGCTGCGCCAGTACCGACGCGAGCGCGACGGCGCCCCCGCCCTCGACTCTGAGGCCCGACCGATACGCGTACGACATCGCGAGTGCGATCTCGCGCTCGGTCGCGAGGTAGTGGTCGTGTACGAACCGCCGGACGAGCTCGAAGGTGACCCGATTCCGCTCGCCACCGATGCCGCCTGAGAGGGCCGTCGCGAGCGTCTCCTCTTCCTGTTCGGGCTCGAGCGGTCGGCCCATGAACACGCTCTCGAGCATGACGTTGGCTGCGGCGGCCGAGACGGCCGACACGTGGACCGGCCGGCGCGCGCGGTGGGCGAGGGCCCAGCCGATGCCACCGGCGAGGCCACCCCCGGAGAGCGGGACGGCGACCTCGAAGACACGCGGAAGCTGTTCGAGAATCTCGAGCGCGATCGTACCCTGCCCCGCCGCCACCGCTTCGTCGTCGAACGGCGGCACGAAAGTCCGCTCGCGTTCGCGCGCGAGCGAGAGCGCGTGCTCCTCCGCCTCGTCGTAGGTGTCGCCGACGAGCACCGCTTCGGCCCCGTGGCCTCGTATGGCTTCGAGCTTGGTCGGGTCGACCCACGTCGGAACGCATACCGTCGCGTCGATGCCCAGACGCTCCGCGACGAACGCCACGGCGCGGCCGTGGTTGCCGCTCGAGCAGGTGACCACTCCGCGACGGCGTGCGTCGTCCGGCAGCGCCGTGAGGTGCGCGGCGGCCCCCCGTACCTTGAACGAGCCCGTCGCCTGGAGCGATTCGAGCTTGAGCCAGACCGGGCGTCCGGCGCGTCCGTCGAGGTCGGGCGCCCGCACGAGCGGTGTGGGCGCGTCACCCACCACCGCGCGGACCGCTTCGCGGGCGGCCTCGAGGTCGAGCTGCGGAGCGCTCGACGGGGGCGGGGCCACCGCGGGCCCGTCGCCCCCGAAGACTTCCCGCGGCGTCAGTCTGCGACGACGAAGGTGATCTTGGCGTTCACCCGGTACTTCGTGATCTGACCGTTCTCGACGACGGCCTGGAAGTCCGAGATCCATACGGAGCGAATGTTGCGCACGGTCTTTCCGGCGCCGCTGACGGCGTTCTGGGCCGCGGCTTCGATGGAGTCTCCCTCGGCCAGGACTTCGATGACCTTGGCGATCGACATGCTGCCTCCTTCGTAGGAGTCACTTGGGGTCTCGGACCCTTAGTGTACGCCGACCCCCACCGTGCGCGAAAGCACCGGGCGGTGCCGCGGCGAACGCCCCGCGCCGCACGAGCTCAGAACACCCACGGCCTTTCCCGCAGCTCGGTGATCCAGATGCCCGAGTTCAGGTCCGACGAGTAGATGCGGCCCTTGAAGATCTGCGCGCCCCAGGCCATGGGCCAGTTGGGGGTCGTGGTGTTCTCGTCGGTGGTCAGAATGTGCGCGACCTCGCGCCCCTGCGCGTACAGATCGCCCCGGAGCTCCCCCGAGATGTCCACCACCCGGAGGCCCGCCTGGTAGTAGCCGACGTAGAGGCGATCCCCCTCTACCCAGACGTTGTGCGCGCCCGCCTCGGGCACCTCGTAGCGCGCCACCTCGACCGGGTTCTCCGGATCCTGGTAGTCGACCACATGAATGTAGCCGCGCGCGTGAATGGCGCGGTCGGCGTCCCACCCGGGCGGAAAGAGTTCGTCGCCCAGGAAGAGGTAGCGCCCGTGCCGCCACGCCACGTGCGTGCTGCCGATCGGATACGCGAAGCGGCTCACCTCGACGGGTTCGGTAGGGGTGCCCCCGTGCGTGCCCGCGCCCACGTCGAGCATCAGCACGCCGTCGTCCCAGTACGAGAGATAGGCGTAGCCGTCCTGCACGATGACGTCGTGCAGCGTCTTCTGGTCCTTCTCGAGCCCCCAGCGGCCGACCTCACGGGGCGCCTGCCGGTCCGAGATGTCGATGATGTGCATCGACGACGTGCCGTTGTGCGCGGCGTAGACCAGGTCGCGCTCGCCGTCGATCCAGACGTTGTGCACGCCACCCGTGACCGTCTCGGTGTACTCGGAGAGGATCGTCGGGTGCGACGGCGTGCTCAGATCGAGCAGCACGATGCCGTTCCTGCGGCTTGAGGCTCCTTCTCGGGTGACGATACCCAAACGATTGTCGGGGTGAATCTTGACATCGTTGATACGGCGCGCGTCGAGCTGCAACGAGTCGGTCAGCACGGGGTTACCCGGGTCCGTGACGTCCCAGACCTTCATCCAGTCGTGCAGGAAGGTGCCGACATACACGTAGTCGCGCCCGTCGACGCCTTCGAAGACCCACATGTCGCCCGAGTGGTGGTCGGCGATCGGGCCGCGCCCGAGAAGCACGAGCTCGCTCTCGTACTCGCGCTCGCTCACCTCGACCACCGCCTGCTGCACGTTTGCCTCGCCGATCACCGCCGTCACCACGTAGCGGCCGGGCGCTTCGGCCACGAACACCCCTTCCCCGCCCTCGGCCTCGATCTGCGCGCCGGAGCCGCTCACAGACCACCCCGGATAGAGCCCGGGTCCTGCTGAGAACCGCACCACGTCGCCGGTCCGGACCTGGCTCGACGCCGGCCGAACCTCGGGCACGAAGGCTGCCGACACCTCGCCCACCTCGACCCGCACCTCGGCGCGGAGCCCATGGGCCTCGACCGTGACGACGGCCGAACCCGGTGCCCGCGTGAAGACCCGTCCGGTGGCGTCGACCCGCGCCACGCGCTCGTCGGAGCTCTGGAAACGCGCGCCCTCGACCCGAACCGGGTCGCCGAGCCGCGTCCGTGCCACGACGTGCACGGGAGCGCTCACTCCCGGCATCATCGCCCCGTCGCCCGGCAACGAGGCCGAGAGTTCGGACGCCGGAAGCTGCGGCACCGTGACCTCGGCGAAGCCCACGACGCCCCCTGCGATCGCCGCCACGCGGGTCGATCCGGGCGCGAGCCCCTGCACCACGCCGTCTTCGCCCACCGACGCGACCGCGTCGTCGAACACCGCCCAGCGAAGCGCCACGCCGTCGAGCGCCACCCCGTCGGCTCCCAGCACCCGCGCCGTGAGGCGCACGCTGCCGTCCACCTCGACCCGCACCTCGGCCGGCTCGACCGCCACCCGCTCGACCGGCGCCTGCTGGAGCGCCGCTGCGAGGGCCAGCGCCGTGCCGCCCATGCCTGCCATCATCGTCATCATGCCCATGGGTCCTTTGATCGTGCGTGTGCGGGCCCGCCCGCCGGGCCCGAAAAAGTCACCTCGACGCCGCCAACTCGGCCTCGGCCGCCAGGTACCCGAAGGCCGACCACTGCGCCCGGTTCCCGAGAATCTGCTCCCACAGGTCGTACGCCACCTCGCGCCGCCCGTTCACGAAATGCCAGAGCCCCACGCCGTAGCCCGTCGTCGTCGACGCGAGCGTGGCGTCCGCGCCCGTCGGCCCGAGCAGCTCCTCGGCGGTGCGCTCGCCGCGGTGCAGCATGAGCACGTCCAGGTACGAACCGCTCTCGATGATCTCGTCGGCGGGCGGAAGCTCGGCAATCAGCGAGTCCGCGCGCTCGCCCAGATCGAGGCGACGCAGCGTGTTGTTGAGCCAGTACGAGGTCGCCACGACGCTGTCGGGGTGCCCGGACACCGCCAGGCACTCGTTCCAGGCCAGCAGCGCCTGCTCGTACTCGCCCTTCAGGTAGTGCGCGAGCCCGAGGTGATACCAGATGTTGAACTGCAGGGTGCTCGTGGGGATTCCCCGTGCGTTCGGAAGCCCGTCGGGCTCGACTTCGTCGGGTTGGCCGCGCGTCAATTCGACCGCGCGCCGGAAGTCGGCGATGGCCTCGTCGAACCGCCGGATCGACACGTAGCGGTGGCCCCGGTGGCGGTAAAGCCGCGCGTCGTCCGGGTGCAGCTCGAGGCCCCGCGAATACACGTCGATCGCCGAGTCGTAGCGCGCCAGGTAGGCGAGCCGCCGCCCGAACCAGATGATCGAATCGGCATTCTCTGGCGCGGCCTCGTAACCCCGCCGCGCCGTGTCGAGGTTGGCCTCGTAGGTCGCGCGCACGTCGTCGGGCAGCTCGGGCGGGAAGAGCGGCTCGCCGAGGAGCGAGCGCGCCTGGGCGCCCTCGGGCAGCGGCTCGGCCGCCGCGCCGGTCGGCTCGCCCGATGCACCCGGTGCGGCCTGTGTGGCGTCGGCGGGCGGCGTCTCGGGTTCGCCGCCGCACGCCGCCACGGCGAGCGAGGTCACGAGCAGCGCGGCGAGCGGAAAGGCGTGGTGTCGGACCATGAGCTTCTGCGTCGGAGAGGGAGACCAGCGCCGCGGCCTCGACCGCGGGACGTCGCTCCGCCAAGATAGGGGCCCCGGAGCCGTTCCCGCACCTCTCTGCCCACGCGCCCACCAATGCCGCTTCTGCATCACGACCGCATCGCCGCTTCCGACGACGCCACGCCGTCGCGCTGGCTCCTCGTGCTCCACGGCATCTACGGCGCGGGCCGCAACTGGGGCGCGGTGGCGCGCCGCTTCGTGGCCGAGCAGCCCGAGTGGGGCGCCGTGCCGATCGACCTGCGCGGCCACGGACGCTCGCCCGCCATGGAGCCGCCCCACACGGTCGGCGCCTGCGCCGGCGACGTGGCGCACCTCGTCGAGGCCGAGTCGATCGAGGCCCGGGGGATTCTCGGGCACTCGTTCGGCGGCAAGGTGGCGCTCGTCTACGCCGCGAATCCCCCGGTGCCGCTCGAACGCGTGTGGATCATCGACTCGACGCCCGACGCCCGCACGCCCGACGGCAGCGCGTGGCGCATGCTCGAGGTGCTGAAGGCCCACCCGGGTCCGTTCGCGACGCGCGAGGCCGCCGCGGCCGCCGTCGAAGCGGCCGGGTTCGCGCCCCCGGTGGCGGCCTGGATGAGCACCAACGTGGCGCGCAGCGACGACGAGGCCTACCGCTGGCGGCTCGACGTCGACCAGATGGAGGCGCTGCTCGTGGACTTCTTCGAGACCGGCGCCTGGGCGGCCATCGACGCACCCCCCGAAGGGTGTGAGGTTCACGTGGTGCGTGCGAGCGAGTCGAGCGTGCTCTCGGGCGAGGCGGCGGCGCGCATCGAGTCCGCGGGCCGCGAAACGGGCCGCGTGCACCTGCACACCGTCGAAGGCGGCCACTGGCTCAACGCCGACAACCCCGATGCCCTGCACCGGCTGCTCA
>CBFGQV010000108.1:0-8202 GCA_965651045.1 uncultured bacterium | reverse complement strand
GGGGGGTGCATCAAATACGCAAGGCCAATCTGTAACGGCCTATGCCGCAATCAGTTGTGGGTGCCGCTCAGTGCCTACTCTGCCCGGAGCGCCACCTGCGGGTCGAGGCGGCTCGCGCGGTGCGCGGGTAGGTAGCTCGCGGTGAGGCTGACGGCGAGCAGCACGACCGCGACGCCCGCGAGCGTGCCGGGATCGGTGGGCTCGATGCCGAAAAGCAGGCTCGAGAGCACACGCCCCAGCGCGAGCGAGGCTACGACACCGAGGCCGATGCCCGCCGCCGCCAGCGCGAGCGCACGTCGTACGACGAGCCAGCTCGGGGCATGGCCGTCTCTCGAGATGTGTGGAGGCCCGGGCGGCGCGCGGGCGAGGTCAATGTTTCGGGCGCCCTTCCGAAGGGCAAGGCTCGCGTGCGCGACGGGACCTCACGGCATGAAGCGGGTAAACCAGCGTTTGCCCCACGTCCGAACGTTGTCCGCGCCGATTCCCTCCGCACCGTACCCCATGCGAACGCTTCCTGGCCTGATCGTACTGGCCTCGCTCACCGTGACGGCTCCTCCGGCCGCCTCCCAGGCAGGCGGCGATGTTGCGATGCCCGAACGCCTCGCCGTCTTCCTCGACTGCGGCTTCTGCAACGAGACCTTCCTTCGGCAGGAGATGACCTACGTCGACTGGGTGCGCGATCGACAGGTGGCCAACGTCCACGTGCTCGTGACGCAGCAGGGCACGGGCGCGGGTGGTGAGGCCCAGACCTTCGATCTGATCGGCCTGGGCCCGTTCGAGGGCATGGACTATACGACGGTCTATACGACGAACGTCGGCGCCACGGAAGCCGAGGAGCGAGATGGATTCCTGCGAACGCTCCAGGCGGCCCTGGTGCCCTACCTCATGCAGACGCCGCTGGCCTCTCGCGTGTCGGTCGGCGTGGAGGTGCCGGACGCCGCGGCCGCCGAAGAGGTGCGGCCCGTCGACGACCCGTGGGACCACTGGACCATCGAGGTCTACGCGGACGGCAGCGCGGACTTCGAATCGCGGCAGCAGTCCTTCGACACCCGCTACGGCGTGTACGTCGGCCGGGTGACGGAAGACTGGAAGCTCCAGTTCCGCCCGTTCTTCAACTACAACCACGACCGCTTCGAGCGCGAAGACGAAACGATCACGAGCATCTCGCGGCGCAACGGCTTCACGAGCTACGTCATTCGGAGCATTTCGCCCCACTGGTCGATCGGAGCCTTCGGAGACGTCTTCACGTCGACCTTCGACAACGTCGACATGCGCTACCGGCTGATGCCGGCCATCGAGTACAGCCTCTACCCGTACCGTGAGGCGACGCGGCGCCAGCTTACCATCGCCTACCGGGTCGGCGGCTCGCACATCGCCTATCGGGACACCACGATCTACGAGGAGATCGAGCAGTTCCTGCCCGAGCACACGTTGAGCGCCGCCTACGAGGTGACGCAGCCCTGGGGCGAGGTCGACCTCGGCATGAACGCGTCCCAGTACCTGCAGGACCTCGAGCGCTACAGCCTGCGGTTCAACGGTAGCGTCGAGGTGCGCGTCACGCAGGGCCTGTCGATCGAACTCGGGGGCAACGTCGCCTTCATTCACAATCAGTTGAACCTGCCGAAGGGCGACGCCGACCTGGAAGAAGTGCTTCTCCGGCGCCGGCAGCTCGAGACCAACTACGAGGCCGGCCTCAGCTTCGGGTTCCGCTACCGCTTCGGGTCGATCTACAACACCATCGTGAACACGCGCTTCGGCGGGGGTGGGGGGCAGGACCGGTTCTGAACGCGGTGCGACGAAAGTTCTTGCTTTCCGCATCGTGCGCGGTGAATCCTGGCGCGTCCCAGACCCAGGAGGCTGGCCATGGCCGGTCCGGTTCGCCGTTCGTTCGTGTGGCTTCTGCTCGGCTTCCTCGGCGCCCCCGCGTTCGCGGGCGCCCAGGCCCCGGGCGCCTCACCGCTTCTGCCTGCCGGCACCACGAGCGAGTTGCCGCGCGTGGTGGCGAACGACAACCGCACCGCTGCGGGCGTCGAGCGCGGCGGCGTTCACCAGGTCGAACTGAGGCTGATCTGGGCGGATTGGCGCATCGAGTCGCCCGCCGGTCCGGGGCTCCGCGTCGCCGCGGTCGCCGAGGCGAGCGGTCGGCCGAGCGTGCCCGCGCCGCTGATTCGGGTCGAGACCGGCACGCGCGTTCGGGTGCGGGTCAGGAACGAGCTCGGCGACCTGCCGGTGCGGGTCTTCGGGCTGCACACGCGCCCCTCCGAAGCGTCGCCGCCCGTCGTTCTCGCTCCGGGCGCGACCGAGGTCTTCGAGTTCGACGCCGGCGAGCCGGGCACCTACCTCTACTGGTTCGAAGAGGGCGCCGAACCCCCGGCGGACCCGGACAGTGCGGGCGAACGCGAGCAGCTCGCGGGCGCGCTGGTGGTCGATCCACGCGGGGAATCCCCCGACGACCGCATCATGGTCATCAACATCTACTCGGAGCCTGTCGACAGCGCGGTGTCGGAATCCGGGTGGCTCGAAGGCCTGACGATCAACGGCGTGTCGTGGCCGTACGGAGAGTACGAGCGCCTCGAGGTGGGGGAGCCGGTACGCTGGCGCGTCGTGAATGCGAGCATTCGCGATCACCCCATGCACCTGCACGGGTTCTATTTTTCGGTACGCGCGCGGGGCACGGCTTCGGGGGATACCCTCTACGCCGAGCGCGACTGGCGGTCCGTGGTCACGGAGACCATGCTCGGTCGAAGCACCATGACGATGGAGTGGGTGCCGACCCGCCCGGGCCGATGGCTCTTCCACTGCCACCTGTCGTTCCACGTCACGCCGCACATTCGCCTGCCGGGTGCCGTCGAGGCCGATACGGAGCACGCGCACGCCCATATGGCGGGCCTCGCCGTGGGGATCGACGTCGCGCCCGGACCCACCGACCTGATCTCGCGGGGCGAGCTCGTCACGATCGACCTGTACGCGCGCGAGTACGGTGCCGCCGACGGCTACCGGTACGGCTTCGCCCTCGACGAGGCGTTCGCACCCGACAGCCTGACCGAGGCCCCGGGTCCGCCGTTGATCTTCCATCAGTATCAGACCGTGAACGCCCGCGTGCACAACCGCCTGCCGGTGGCGACGGGCGTACACTGGCACGGGCTCGAGCTCGACGCGTGGGCCGACGGGGTGCCGGGGTGGAGCGCCTCGGACGGGCGCGTGTCGCCTTCGATCGCACCCGGCGAGTCGTTCACCTACAAGCTGTCGCTGCTCCGGCCGGGCACCTTCATCTACCACTCGCACCTCGACGACATCGCGCAGCTCACGGGCGGGCTCTACGGCCCGCTCATCGTGTTGCCCGAGGGCGAGGCGTTCGATCCGGAGACCGATCACGTTCGCACGTGGGGCTGGAACGTGCGCGAGGCGTCGGAGCTCGCGCACCTCGACCTGAACGGGCGGCGCGTGCTCGCCGACGGCGCCGCGTCGGTGGGTGAGCGCCACCGCTTCCGCATCGTCAACATCGCGCCCGCCGGCATGCTCACCGCGTGGATCACGGGCCCCGACGGCGAGCGGGTGCCGTTTCGGTTGATCGCCAAGGACGGCGCCGACCTGCCGGCCCACCAGCAGGTCGAGGTCACGGACCTGCCCCGCCTCGGGGTCGGCGAGACGGCCGATTTCGCCTGGACGCCGCGCACCCCGGGCGTTTACGAGGTGCGAATCGGGTACGGGCCGCCGGCGAGCATTCCGCAGCGGTGGGTCGTGCGGTGAGGTCGCGCGGTCAGGTCTCGAATTCACGTGTGCGTTCGAGAAGCTCCAGCACACCGCGGCGAGCGCCCCATTCCCGTAGCGCCTGCTGATCGACGAGATCGCCGCTGACCTCGAGCATCGTCGCGATGTCTCGCAGGTGGCGGTCCGAGCCCGAGGCCCGGAAGTATTCGAGCTTCCGCACGATCACGTACTCGATCGGTGCGAGCCGGATCTGGCCGGCTTCCAACCGCAGCGTGTGAGGTCTCGCGAGCGCCCATGAGTGGAACGGGTCGCCGCCGACGAGATAGACATCGGCTCGAAGAGCAGTATCCCGGTGGATCACGTTGAAGTGCCCGCCTTCCGGTCGCGCCACTTCCGCCGCGAGAACCTCGGGCGGCGGAAGGTAGAAGTCCGGCTCCGGGAACGCTCGCCGGAAGTCGGCGACCCGGCGGCCCGGGAGGGCGAGAACCACATCCACGTCTCTCGTGAAGCGCGGGTCCCCGTAGGCCACCGCCGCTACGCCACCCGTAACCATGTAGGCCAGCCCGAGACGCTCGAGCGGGGAGACGAAGAGCGTTACGAGGTCAGCCTCGCTCACCGGCCACCGCCTGCCGCGCGCGTCTCGTGACTTCGGCGGGCGCGAGGTCCGGGTGCCGGCTGCGGATCATCGCGGCCTTGAGCGACCAGGCCTGCTCGATGAGACTCGTCATGACCGCGAGCTTCCGCTCGGGACTCAGCCGGCGCAGAACCTCGAGGTCGGGCTGGGAGTGGACCATGTCCAAATGTCCGGTCTCGCAGACGCCGTGACAAGCTTTTGGTCCGGCGTGGCGAGGACCGTTTCGTGGCGACGCGGCGACGCTATATTGGCTTCCTGGGAATCCCACTTCCTACCGAGGCCCCGCGATGAACGTAGCCGCTTCCTGCCGAACCACGTCGTTTCTCGTGCTCGCCTTTCTGGGACTTCTCGTCGGCGGCGAGGCCGTCGCCGCGCAGGACCTGCACCCGTCGCGCCGCCCGAGCCCGATCGGCATCGCCAAGGCGCACCTGGGCGACACCTACGTGAAGGTCACCTACGGCCGGCCGTACATGCGGGGTCGCGCGATCTTCGGGGACCCGGCCGGCGGCGAGACGTATCTCGTGCCGCTCGGGCAGCTCTGGCGCACCGGGGCCAACGAAGCGACCGAGATCACGACCACCGGGCCGCTGCGCATCGCCGGATCCGAGTTGCCCGCAGGCACGTACTCGGTGTTCACGATCCCGGGTGCGGAGGTCTGGACGATCAAGTTCAATCGGCAGCTCGGCATGGACGGACCGGGCCGCCTCGACCCGGTCTCGGGCGCGTTCACGATGACCTACGACGAGGCCGACGACGTGCTGGTGGTCGAGGTGCCCGTCACCACGCTCGACGAAGACGTCGACCAGTTCACGATCGAGTTCGAGCCGGTGGTGTCGCCGACGCACATGGTGCTTCGCTGGGAACGGACCGCCGTGCGGGTGCCAGTGGCGCCGGCCTGAGGCCGACGCGCGGTCGACGGGCCGGTCAGGTCGGTCCGTCGCCGTCCCGCTCGCGTCGCCACGCCAGCAGGGTCCACACGCCGATGGCGCCGAGGCTGAGCGGAACCAGGGCCCCGGCCGGGGGAAGTCCGAGGTCCGGGCCGCCCACGCTTTCGAGCCCGAGGTAGACCACGTAGGTCGCGTAGCCGGCGGCCAGCAGGGCACCCTCGGCGCGGCTGATGGTGGCGCCGCTCAGGAAGACCGGCAGGCACAGCGCGGCGACGATCACCATCACCGGCAGATCGAAGCCGAGGGCCGCGGCGTCGACCGCGACGCCGCCGGCCTCGACCACCGAGGCCACGCCGAGAATCGCGAGCAGGTTGAAGATGTTGCTGCCCACGATGTTGCCCACGGCGATGTCGCGCTGCCCGCGGAGCACGGCCACGACCGAGGTGGCGAGCTCGGGCAGCGACGTGCCGGCGGCGACGAGCGTGAGCCCGATGACGAGGTCCGACACGCCGAGCCGCACAGCCACGTCGCGCGCGCCGTCGACGAACCAGGTCGAGCCGACCACGAGCAGCGCGAGCCCGCCCACGATACGGGCGACGTGGAGACCCGCGTAACCGGCCGCGTCGGCTTCGCCCGTCGCATCTGAGGCGGCACCCCCGCCGCGTGACGCGGCGATCTGCATCGTCGTATAGGCCACGATGCCCAGCACCAGGACGATGCCCTCGGTGCGCCCGATCGTGCCGTCGGTCGCGAGCAGCCAGAGCAGCACCGACACCGCCAGCATGATCGGCACGTCACGACGTACGAACGACGGTGCGACCAGGAGCGGCCGTACGAGGGCCGACACGCCCAGAATGAACAGCACGTTGAAGATGTTGCTGCCCACGACGTTGCCGAGGGCGATGTCGGAATCCCCCCGGAGCGCGGCCCCCGTGCTCACGGCGAGTTCGGGCGCGCTCGTTCCGAACGCCACGACCGTGAGACCGATGACGACCGGGCTGATACCGAGCCTTCGCGCGATGCGGGATGAGCCCGCGACCAGCAGCTCGGCGCCGATCACGAGCGCCCCGAGGCCCACGGTCATGAGCACGATCGGCGTCACGACCGGGCCTCCGGGCTCGCCGAGTCGTCAGGGCCGACGGTACGCCGCCGGCCGTCGGCGCGAAGCACGCGTCGGAGGCTCCACGTGGCGAGGCCCAGCACGCCGGTCCAGCAGGCGGTCATGAAGAGCAGGGCTTCGGTACTCATGGCGTGCCTCCGGACTCGGGGAACGTTTCGACCTCGGCGAACAGCGTTCCGGTCCGGTATCCGTTCCGCCGCCAGGCCGCGCGAATGAGTACCACGAACCCGACCAGAATCGCCACCATCAGACCGCGCGAGGCGAGCACGTAGGGCAGCGATTCGGGAGCCACTTCGCCGCCCCCTGCCGCCCGTTCGAGCAACAGGATCGGCACGGCGTCCGTCACGCCCCACCAGATGAGGATCGTGAGCAGATAGGCCGGCGTGACCCAGGTCATCACGAAACGAAACACGCGGGGCAGGCGCAGGTCGGCGCCTTCGTGGATCGACGCCCACGCACGCGCTGGCCCGAAGATCCACACGAAGATCACGACCTCGACGGTGGCGAGCACGACCAGACCGAAGGTGCCCGCCCAGTAGTCCCACTCGTCCAGGAACCCGTGCTCGAGCCAAGCGATGTGGAGCAGCCCGAAGCAGAAGACGACCGCGCCGAGCACGCGCGTGACCCCGGCTCGGCTCCACCCGAACTCTTCGCGAATGAATGCCGAGATCGGCGTCAGCATCGCGACCGACGAGGTCACGCCCGCGAAGAAGAGCAGGCCGAACCAGAGCACGCCCCAGAGCGCGCCGCCCGGCAGTTGCTGAAAGACCACCGGCATCGTCGCGAAGCCGAGGTTGAAGGAGCCCGACCCGGCGATGGCCACGGCTCCGGTCACGCCGAAGAAGGTGACCGCCGCCGGAATCGCGATCGTGCTGCCGAGCACCACCTCGGCCGTCTCGTTGGTGGCCGCTGTGGCGACCGCGTTCAAGGTGATGTCGTCGCGCCGCGTGAGGTACGAGGCGTACGCGGCGAGGCTGCCCATGCCGACCGAGAGCGTGAAGAAGATCTGCCCCGCCGACGCGAGCCAGACCTCGGCGTCGGCCAACCCCGAGGTGTCGGGTCGGTAAATGAACTCGAGGCCCGCGAAGGGGCTCGCCCCGCCGGGGGCAGCGGGCCGCGTGAGCACCATCACGGCGAGTACCGCGGCGAAGACGAAGAGCGACGGCAGGGCGATGCGCGCCAGTCGCTCGATACCCGCCGAGACGCCTCGCGAGATCACCCAGAGGTTCAACCCGAGGGTGACGGTGAAGAAGAGGTAGGGCATGTACGCCCCGTGCTCGCCCGAGCCGCCCGGCACACCCTGGAACGACCGCAGGTAGCCGAGCATGGCCTCCTGCGTGCCGTGCCCGGCGTAGTCGCCCACGAGCGAGAAGACCGTGAACGCCAGGGTCCAGCTCTCGATGTACGTGTAGTAGACCATCACCAGCAGCGGTATGGTGAGCCCGAGGGCTCCCAGGTACTTGGCTGCGGGGTGCCGCCAGAGCACGGCGAACTGTCCGGGCGCGTGCCCCTTTCGGAAACGCCCGCCGTGCCGCCCGAGCCCCCACTCCACCCAGAGCAGCGGAAGCCCGAGCAGCAGAAACGCGACGAAGTAGGTGATCATGAATGACCCGCCGCCGTGGGTCACGGCCTGCGTCGGAAAACGCAGGAAGTTGCCGAGACCCACGGCGTTGCCGGCCATCGCGAGAATCAGGCCGAGGCGCGTGCCCCAGCGCTCGTCCGCGTGGCCTTGGCTCACGCGTCGCCGTCCGCGTCCGGCGGCACGAGCGGCGAGTCGTCGCGAATCACGACCCAGAGCGCCCAGAGCATCGTCAGCGTGCCGACGAGGAAGAGAATCGCCAGGACGTCGA
>CBFGQV010000107.1:0-8226 GCA_965651045.1 uncultured bacterium | reverse complement strand
ACCCGGAGCGCGCCGCCCGGGTCGACGCTCGCGAGCGAGCCGCCGCCGGCGCCCACCGTGTGAATGTCGAGCACCGGGATCGCCACCGGGTGCCCGTCGATCTCGAACTCGCGCGTGTGCAGGGGCTCGCCCGGGCAGAGCGACACGTCGGTCGACGTGCCCCCCATGTCGAAGGTCACGATGCGCTCGTGACCCGCGCGCCGGGCCCAGGCGAGGGCCCCGACGACGCCCCCGGCGGGGCCCGAGAGCACGGTGTGGACCGCCTCACGCCGGGCGCGGCCGATCTCCAGGGCGCCTCCGTTGCTGCCCATGACCGTGACCCGTGTGGCGCCGGCGCCGTCCTGCAGGGCGGCGAGGTACCGGTCCATGACGGGCGCGACGTAGGCGTTGACCACCGTGGTGCTCGTACGCTCGTATTCACGGTACTCCGGCAGAAGGTCGGCCGACACCGAGACGGGCAGGCCCGTCGGCGCGACGGCCTCCGTGACGGCGGCTTCGTGCGAGCGGTTCCTGTAGCTGTGGAGCAGGCAGACCGCCACGGCTTCCGCGCCCGTCTGGTGGATCCGGTCGGCGAGTTCGGCGAGTTCACGGGCCTCGAGCGGTCGATGTTCCGATCCGTCGGCGTCGATCCTGCCGGTGACGCCGAGTCGGCGCTCACGCGGCACCAGCGGCGGCGGCCGGTGCCCGACCAGCGCGTAGAGTTGCGGCCGGTTCTGGCGGCCGATCGCGAGCACGTCTTCGAAATCGCGGTTGGTGATCAGCGCGACGCGGGCGCCTTTGCGCTCGAGGAGCGCGTTGGTCGCCACCGTGCTGCCGTGCAGGAGCTCGAACGGGTGGCCCTCGGGTACCAGCTGCCGGAGCCCGGCGAGAATCGCCTCCGCCGGGTCGTCCGGGGTCGAGGGTACCTTCAGCACCAGGAGCTGGTCGCCTCTCCAGCCGAGCAGATCGGTGAAGGTGCCGCCCGTGTCGACCGCGATGCGCAGCGTGTCGGGCGTTGACGGCTCTGAACCAGGTTGGGACATTCTCAGCTTTCCCCGCGCGCGGACTCGGCTCGATCATGCGACATCGCCCATCCTTCGACGAATTTCGGCGCCACGCCAGAGCCGCGGGTGTGGTGCCGGTATGGATCGAGTTCCTCTTCGACGTCGACACCGCCGTCACCGCCTACCACAAGCTCGCCACGCCGCCCTTCGGGTTCCTGCTCGAGTCGGTGGTCGGGGGCGAGCAGTGGGCGCGCTACACCTTCCTCGGCACCCGGCCCGCGAGCGCCTGGCGGCTGCGCGACGGCCGGGTCTCGCTCTGGACGCCCGACCAGGGCTGGACCGAGATCGAGGTCGACGACCCGCTGGCCGACCTCGACCGACGCCTTCGCGCGCGGAAGCCGGCCGAGGTCGACGGCCTGCCCCGATTCTGGGGCGGCGCCGTCGGCTTCTTCGGCTACGACCTCGTGCGCCATATCGAGGCGCTGCCGGACGCGCCCATCGACGATCTGGGCGTGCCCGACGGCGTCGTTCTCTTCACCGACGTCGTTCTCGCCATCGACAACCTTCGCGGTCGGGCGATGGCGATCGCCGCGGTACCGGTCGACGAAGGCTTGTCCGACGCGGAGCTCCGCGCGCGCTACGACGACGCCGTCGGCCGCTGCCGTTCGACGGTCGAGCTCCTGGAAGACGCCGATCCGCCGCATCCGCTCGAACTCGGCGACGAGCCGGAGACGGACCCGCCCTTCGACAGCAGCATGACGCGCGACGCCTACGAGGCCGGAGTCGAGGCGATTCGGGAGTACATACGGGCCGGAGACGCCTTTCAGGTCGTGCTGAGCCAGCGGCTCGGCATGACGCTCCGGGCTCCGCCCTTCGACCTGTACCGCGCGGTGCGGAGCCTCAACCCTTCGCCCTACCTCTACTTCCTCGAGCTCGACGGCGTGACGCTGGTCGGCAGCTCGCCCGAGGTGCTGGTCCGCCTCGAAGACGGCACGGTGACGGTGCGCCCGATCGCGGGCACGCGCCCTCGCGGCGCCACCCCTGACGAGGACCGGGCGCTCGCCGAAGAGCTCGCCCACGACGAGAAGGAGCTCGCCGAGCACCGCATGCTCGTGGACCTCGGGCGCAACGACGTGGGCCGTGTCGCCGAATTCGGAACGATCCGCGTGCCCGACCTCATGGTCGTGGAGCGGTACTCGCACGTCATGCACCTCGTGAGCCAGGTCGAGGGGGCGCTCGCGGAGGGCCGTTCGGCGATCGACGTGCTCCGCGCCTGCTTTCCGGCGGGCACGGTCAGCGGTGCCCCGAAGGTGCGCGCCATGGAGATCATCGACGAACTCGAGCCGACCCGGCGGGGTCCGTACGCGGGGGCCGTCGGGTACGTCGGCTTCGGCGGATTCCGCATGGACACGGCGATCACCATTCGCACGGTGCTCGTGACCGGAGGGCGGGCCTACGTGCAGGCGGGCGCCGGAATCGTCGCCGACTCCGTGCCCGCCCGCGAATACGACGAGACGCTGAACAAGGCGCGCGCGCTGCTCCGCGCCGCCGCGATGGTGTCCGGAACGTAAAAGGTCGGGGGTCAGCCGTCGCGGAGCGCCGCAGCCAACTCGTCGTAGAGCCGCACCAGGGCGAGCGTTCCCTTGTCGATGTTCTCGAGGGGAATCCACTCGTCGGGCGCGTGCATGTTGGCGCCGGGGGGCGCGAACCCGACGAGGAGCGCGGGCACGCCCAGCACACGCTCGAAGTCGCCCACGATCGGAATCGAGCCACCCTCGCCCGCCAGGACGGGCGCGCGCCCGAAGGCGGCCTCGAGTGCGCGCGACGCGGCGTCGAAGAGCGGGCCGCTCGGGTTCGCGCGCCACGGGCGCCCGCCGTGGAGGTCTTCGACGCGGACGCGCACGCCTTCGGGCGCGACCCGTTCGACGTGGGCGCGCAGCAGCTCCACGACGCGGGCCGGGTTCTGGTCCGGCACCAGCCGGAAGCTGACCTTCGCCATGGCCCGTGCGGGAAGCACGGTCTTCGCGCCCTGCCCCGTGTAGCCCGAGAGCAACCCGTTCACCTCGCAAGTCGGCCGGATCCAGAGTCGCTCGAGGGTGGAGTACCCGGCTTCGCCGAAGAGCGCCGGGGCGCCCACGCCGTCGCGGAACGCCGCGTCGTCGAAATCGAGTCCACGAATCGCGTCGCGGGTTTCGGCGTCCCACTCCAGCACGTCGTCGTAGAACCCCGGGATCGCGATGCGGCCCCGGTCGTCGTGGAGGGTGGCGAGAATACGGGCGAGCGCCGTGGCGGGGTTGGGAACCGCGCCGCCGTAGGCGCCCGAATGAAGGTCGCTCCGCGCCGCCTCGACGTGGATCTCGACGTAGGCGAGGCCCCGCAACGAGAAGAGCAGCGACGGTTGACCTTCGGCGAACATCGCCGAATCGGAGATCACCACGGCGTCACAGGACAGGCGGTCGCGATGGGCCTCCACGAAGGGCACCAGGTTCGTCGACCCGACCTCCTCCTCGCCTTCGGCCAGGACGACCACGTTCACCGGAAGCGTGCCGGCGCCTTGCAGGTGCGACTCGAGCGCCTTGACGTGCATGTAGAGCTGGCCCTTGTCGTCCGACGACCCCCGGGCGAAGAGCCGTCCGTCGCGCACGGTGGGTTCGAAGGCGGGCGAGGTCCACTCGTCGAGCGGCTCGGGGGGTTGCACGTCGTAGTGCCCGTAGATGAGGACCGTCGGTGCGTCGGGCCCGGCACCCCGCCACTCTCCGAGCACGACCGGGTGTCCGGGCGTGTCGAAGACCGTCGCATCGAGGCCCGCGGCCTGCATGCGGGCGGCGAGCCATTCGGCGGCGGCGCGCGTGTCGCCGTCGTGCTCCGAGCGAGCGCTCACCGACGGAATCCGAAGGAAGTCGAACAGCTCGGAGCGGAAGCGCTCCTGCTGCTCCCTGGCGTAGCGCGTGGCGGCGTCGGACATGGGTGGCTGGGTGGTTGGAAGACGCGTGAAACAGATCAGTGCACGGCGACGTAAGACCTCTCACGATCGAGCGAGCAACGTTTTTGCCTTCTCGATCGTCTTACCAATGTGTTTGGGCGGATGATGGGTGGTGTGGTAACGCCCTGCACATCGAAATGCGACCCCCGGCGCTTGTTCCGGGTGGGGAGGGGCTGGTCACCCCTTCGCAACACATCGAAGGCCCTCACGGCCATGTGCCGAACGAGGGGTGGACACGGCGTCGGCCCGGCATCGTCCGGGTCGGCGCTTTTCCGTCATGGCTCGGGTGTCGCACGACGGCCACGGTGCGGTCAGATCAGACCGCGAATCCCCCACCGATAGATGCCGGTCATGAGCACGGCGAAGACGGCTGCCGACAGCATGCCGCCGAGGCTGAGCGCGAGCGGCTCGTAGAAGTGGAAGATGCCGACACCGAGCATGCCACCGATGACGGCGGCGAAAGCGCCGAGTGTGACGGCGACCATCGTGTGTCCAGAGGTCTCCTGGGGCTGCCGTATGACGGTCTTCATGACGAAGCCGATCGCAGCGCCCATGACGATCCAGATGCCGATCCCGATCCAGTTTTCCATCGGTCTCCAAGTCCGTACGAGCGAGTTGGGCGGCCAAATCTACCAGCGGCGTCCGCCCGGGGCCAGCCTCGGGCGAACGACCGCGTGCGGTTGACCGCGCGCGCGTACAGGCGCCAAGATGAAGGCATGACCGACGACCGGATCATCGACCTGCGCCCCTACCTCGAGGGCGACGACCTCGTCGACGAGCCCCCCCTCTCGCTGTGGGGCACCGAAGGCGACCGGCGGCGGTTCATTCTGCCGCTCTGGCGCATGTCGTTCCTGGCGAGCGCGCGGTGGGGGGGGCTGGTTCGCGAGAACGGGCCCGGCGATCTCGAGGTGATGGTGGTGGTCGATCAGCGCGAAGATCCGGCCCGTTCCGTGCCCGCCCGGCCGCTTCCGGAACTCACGACCGACGACGTGCCGCCGAGCGTTCGTGAGACCGCCGAGGGCGACGTGGTCGTGTCGGTGGGGTACGGCCCGCGTGGCCTGCGGTGGGTCGTCGTCCTGTCCGACCGCGACTCGCAGAACGACCCCGACGTCGACCGGCCGATCCTCGACGACGAGCGGGAGGACATGGTCTACCTGAGCGGCGAGTGCGCCGGGCTGATCGAGCTGACCGAGCGGTAGCTCAGCCGTCCTGCATGCGTCGCTTGAGCTCGGCGAGGCGCGCCTCGATCTCCTCTTCCGAGGCTCGGGGCGCGGGGCGGTAGGGATCCACCGACAGGTCGTCGAAGTCGGAGAAGTCCGCCCCGACCTCCTGGGCCGCGTCGCCCGACCGTTCGGAGTCGCCGATCTTCTCGGCCATGCGGTCGAGCTCGGCGAAGAGGTCGTCGGCCCCTCCGAGCGTCGCGTGGGCGCTGGATCGCCCGGCCTGGGCCGCGAGACCGTCGCGCTTCGAACGAGCCTCCCGCACCTTGTCGAGCATCTCGGCCACTTCGCGGGTGCGAAGCTCCACCTCACGCTCGAGCGCCGCGGCCTTCTGCTCGAGGACTTCCTGACGCTGCAGGTGCCGCTGGGCGTACTCGGCGGCGAGGGCGGCCGTCTCTTCGTCGCCGATCTTGCGGGCCATGTCTTCGCGCCGGAGGCAGGTCGCGACCTCGTTGCGTTCCGCCTCGACCTGCGATCGCGTGCGCTCGAGTTGGGCTTCGAGCGACGCGAGATGGGCCTTCGCGTCGGCGGTCTCGTCCATCATGCCCGCCAGCAGCCGGTCGACGGCTTCGGGTACCTGGTCGCGGTTCAATTCGTCGCGGAAGTTGTCGACGGCCTCGCGAAACGCGCGGCGCAGGTCCTCGAACATGTCGTGTCTCCGACCGGCGGCCGAACGCCGGTCAGTTCAGGAACGGCTCGATGCGCTGGGCGAACGAGTTGCGCGCCCGATGAAGCCGGCTCTTGACCGTTCCGAGATTGACCCCGGTGATCTCCGAGATCTCTTCGTAGCTCTTGCCCTCTAGTTCGCGCAACCTGAACACCAGTTGGTGGTGCTCCGGAAGCTCGGCCACGGTGTCTTCGACCAGCCGCCGCAGGTAGCGCTTGCGGTAGAGGTCGTCCGGGCGCATCGAGAAGTCCTCGAACTGCAGCGGACGATGATCGTCGTCCCAGTTGTTCGTGAGCTTCTGGAAGAGCACCAGCGGGCTGCGGGAGCGATTGCGGAGCTCGTTCTTCGACAGGTTGCTCGCGATCGTGTACACCCAGGTCGAGAACTTCTTCGTGGTGTCGAAGCGGTGCAGGTGCCGGGTGACCCGGATGAAGGCTTCCTGAACGAGGTCCTGCGCGCGATCGGAATCTCCGGTCTTGCGCATGATGAAGTGGATCAGCCGGTCGCGGTACCGGTCGTAGAGTTCCTGGAACGCACCGGGGCGACCATCGAGATGGGCCGTGACCAATTCCTCGTCCGCGAGCTCGGCGAGGGGCTTGAGGTCCGGGGATTCTGCTCGTGCCATGGGCGGTTCCTCGGTGAAAACCATTCTCGTTCGCGGTAAGGAACATGGCACATTGTTCCCCTTCGCGCAAGGGTTGGGTGGGCCCACGAAACGTGCGTTAGTCTTGATTTAGTCGTTTTTCAATTGCAGCAAGCACAGATCGGTCGGAAAAATCGTCAAAAAGTGCCCAATCAGGCGTTGGTGGATTGGCGCGCGAAACGAGTGCCGCCGCCGCTGCCGCCTCGAGCTCGTCGGTGACCTCGGCTTCGACGGACTCCATCTCGCTCCGGCCGACGCCGCGCGTCTCGAGGTAGACCTCATAGAGCCCGATGGGGTCACGGCGGCCCCACGCTTCGAAAAGCGAGGCCGGAAACGTTTCCCGGGCCTCGCGTTCGTCATGGGTGGCGTGGCCTCCCATGCGGAAGGTCTCGGCGACGACGAGCGCCGGCCCCCGCCCCTCACGGCATTGCGTGGCCGCAAGACGTGTCGCGGCGTAGACGTCGAGCACGTTGTTGCCGTCGGCGTGGTGGACGTCGAGCCCGTGCGCGTCGCCCCAGCGGGCGAGGTCGGCGACCCCGTGCGCTTCGAGCCGCGTGCCCAACGCGACCTGGTTGTTCTGGATCAGGTAGACGACGGGCAGGCGCTCGGCCGCGGCGATGACGACGCCCTCGTGGAAGGCCGCGGTCCGGGTCGCCCCGTCGCCGACCCAGGTCAGCGCGACGGCCTTCTCACCGCGCATGCGGCAGCCCAACGCCACGCCGGCCATCACCGGCACGTTGATGCCCATGTGGCTGATCGGCTGGAGCACGCGCAGGTGGAGGTCGCCGACGTGCAGGTCGCGACCGCCGTTCGGGGAATCCCCCGTGGCCAGGTACCCGCGGAAGACGTCGGCGAGCGGCATGCCCATCATGTGGAGCGCGCCGGCGTTGCGAATCATGGGGCAGACGACGTCGATCTGCCGGTCCAGCGCCGAGACGGCGCCCACGGTGACCGCCTCTTCGCCCGTGCCGAGCCAGGCTTTGGAGAGAATGCCCGTTCGAACCCAGCGTTTCAGGCCGGTGTCGAGCAGCCGCGTTCGCAGCAGGTCGCGGTAGATGGCCAACAGGCCTTCCCGACTCAGGCGGGCGACCGACGGTGCGCGCTCGGGGTCGTTGGTGAGGCGTGCCCGGTAGGTCTCGACGAGGTCGAGGTCCGGTTCCCAGTCGAGGTACTCGGGGGGATCGTAGGCAGGATATCGGCGCATGGCCCCGAAGGTAGGCGTTCGCGCGGGGCGGGGCCAGAACAGACACGACGGGGGAGTGGAGCCTCCTGGTACCAGGACCCCCCAGGTCCGTTCGCAGGTGCCACGTGCTCCACTCACCCCGCCGTCTTCAGCGGCAATCCAGCACGCTGTAGGTACTGCAATACTCAACCTGCGAGGGGTCTTGTCACTCTCGATTCGGCACGTTTTGAAAAAAAGTGCGATCCACGCGAGATTGGTTCGACTCCATTCCCCTTTCGGACCATCGCGTTGAGCGACCATTCACGACGCCGGATCGCCGCCGTCTTCGGCCTGACCCTTCTCGAGGTGCTGCAGCGGCAGGACCGCCCGGAGGAAGTGCTCGAAGACGAGGACGTGTCGATCACCATGCCCCGCCGCCTCGGGCTGAGCGAGGTGGTGGACCGGCAGATCCGTATCTACCGGGAGGCTGTCCGCAAGCGGCGGCGCATGACCGACGCCGAAGCGCGGGACCTGGTGCAGCTCGTGGTGCGGCGCCCCGACGCCGAAG
>CBFGQV010000106.1:0-8227 GCA_965651045.1 uncultured bacterium | reverse complement strand
GGCGTGTCGGCCGAGTGGGCGGCCACGCACTTCTTGCCGACGCGGGTCACGTGGCAGGTATCGCCATCTTTCTTCAGGCAGTAACCGAGGGCGTTACGCCAGAACTCGGTCTGATTGTAGTAGGTGCATCGCGTGTCCAGGCAGAGATTGCCCCCGAGGGTGCCGCGGTTGCGGAGTTGCGGGCCGGCCACGTGCGCGGCCGCGTCGGCGAGGGCCGGCAGACGGGCTCGGATCAACGGGTGGCGCGCAACCGCGCTGAGGGTCTCGCCCGCTCCGATGACGATCTCGCCGCCCCGCTCCTCGACGCCCCGCAGCGCTTCGATCGCTCCCAACGCGACGAGGTGTTCGGGCTCGAAGAGCTTGTGCTTCATGTTCGGCACCAGATCGGTGCCGCCGGCGATCGGCATGGCCTCCGCCCCGTGCCGTTCGAGCAACGTCAGCGCGTCGTCGACCGTCGTCGGGCGATGGTATTGGAAAGGCGAGAGACGAAGCATTATTCTGGAATCAATGTTCTAGCCAACGAGCGACCATGATGCCGTCCTGACCGGAGATGCCCAGAATGCGCTCTGCGAGTGGCACTTCCGAGATTTCCACAGAACGCCCCACGAGGGGCGCATGCAGCAGGTGGAGCCGTCCGTCGACCCACAGCGCCAGCCCCGTGTGCGCGATATCGAGTCCGCTCACGGTCGACGTCGCCGCGATCAGGTCGCCGTTCCGAATGCCGGGAGCCGCGTCCGCGATCGCCCGCTGAGGCAGGTAGATGCGCGGGCCGTCGCCGTTGAGGGCCGCTTCGACCTCCCGGATCGCGGCGAGCATCGCCGAGTCGGCGAGCTGGCGGTACGCGTCGGGGTGGGTCGACATGAAGTCGATCGGTTCGGCATCGGGCACGCCGCCCAGTCGATCCGTCACCAGCTCGAGATGCCCCCTCGCCTGGTTGTCTGCGAGCCACTCGGAAAAGTAGTGCAGGCGGCTCGCGTACCCGTCCAGCTTCCCGCCGCGGTACCGTACGTCGGCGAGCAAGGCTTCGTAGGTGGCGCGCGCTGCGGCCGGGTCGTCGAGGCCGGCCAGTCCCTCGTTCCGCACGAAACGATGAATCGCCAGCACGGTCTCGATGAAGGTGACGCAATCGAGCTCGCGCAGATTGACGACGACATGCTCCGGACCGGGAGCCTCGAGCGTACCGGGCGTGTAGGTGGTGCCGACGAAGGATCGCCCGAGCGCGGCGATCGCTTCACCCGCAGGGAGCGTGTCCAGGCGCTCGTCCACCGACCACCGGACCTTGGCCTCGAAAATGCGCCAATCTTCGTGCGTCCACACGGTGCCCGGAATGGTGTCGCCCTCGACCAGCTCGAGGCTCGGCGCAGGCGAGTCCGCCGCCGCGGATTCGGGCACGCGTGCGTCGCAAGCGAGCACCGCGCCTGCGCACACCGCCGCCATGAAGGCCGTCGCGAACCGACGCAGCCGGGCAGGCTTCATACGTGCTCCAGGGCGCGCGGCGGCGAGGGTTTGCGCACGCCTCCGTTGCGCCGGGCGTCGTCCAGCGCGCGCCATACGCTCGCGGGCGAGAAGGGCAACCGGTTCATGCGCACTCCCACGGCGTCGTAGATCGCGTTGGCGATGGCCGGAATCGACGGATGCAGCGGACCTTCTCCTGCTTCCTTGGCGCCGTAGGGACCTTCAGGGTCGATCGACTCGACGATCAGCGATTCGAGGGCCGGCGTATCGAGGCTGGTCGGAATCCGGTAGTCGAGAAGCGAGGGTCCGTCGTGCAGGCCGGCCCGCCCATGATCGGCGTCCTTGTAGCGCTGCTGCTCCATGAGCGCTTCTCCGAACCCCATGTAGGCGGAGCCTTCCATCTGACCCTCGACCAGGACGGGGTTGAGCGCTCGTCCGCAGTCGTGCGCGACCCAGATCTTCCGAACGTCGACGAATCCAGACTCGAGGTCCACCTCGACCTCGGCGACGTGGGCCGTGAACGAATAGGCCGGGCTCGCGCCGATCGTGCCTCCGCGGTACTCCCCGTGCACGTCTTTCGGGGTGTTGTAGGAGCCGGTCGCGCCGAGGGTGCCGAACCGCGCCTCGGCCAGGTTGAACGCTTCGCGAATCGGCATCTTGCGGCCCGTATCGGCGGCGTAGAGCGCCCACCCGCCCGCGAGCAGCACCGCGCCGGGAGAGACCTCCCACTCGGCCGCCACGGCCTCCCGCACCTGGCGCTTGAGCTTGGCGCAGGCGTCGAGGCATGCGTTCCCGAGCATGAAGGTGACGCGAGAGGAATAGGCGCCGAGATCGACCGGCGTGAAGTCCGTGTCGCCACGGTACACCCTCACGTGCTCCAACGGCACGCCGAGCTCCTCGGCGGCGATGTAGGCCACGACTGAATCGGTGCCCTGACCGATTTCGCTCGCGCCGCTGAAGACCGCGACGCGGCCGGATCGGTCGATCTGCACCTGGACGCCGGACTGCGGCATCTCGTTCGGGTAGATCGGGTAGTTCGTGCCGGAGATGTACGTGGAACCTGCCACGCCAACTCCAAGTCCGACCGGCATTTGCCTGAACTTGGCCTTCCACTCCGAGGCGGCTTCGACCGCGTCGAGGCACTCGAGGAACCCGTTCGAGGTGACCCGCAGCTCGTTCACGGTCCGGGTGTTCGCGCCGATGAAGTTCCGCCGTCGCAGCTCGAACGGATCGAGGCCCGCCCGTTCGGCGAGCTTGTCGAGCTGCACTTCGAAGGCGAATCGGGGCTGCACCGAGCCGTGGCCTCGCTTGGGCCCGCACGCCGGCTTGTTCGTGTAGACCCGCACCGAGTCGAATCGATAGGCGGGCATGTCGTAGGGCGCGGTAAGCAGCTGGCCCGAATAATAGGTAGTGACGAGGCCGAACGACGCGTAGGCCCCGCCGTCCAGCACGATCCGGGCGTCGACCGACCGAAGACGACCGTCGCGGTCCACGCCG
Source organism: uncultured bacterium (assembly GCA_965651045.1). GTDB lineage: Bacteria > Gemmatimonadota > Gemmatimonadetes > Longimicrobiales > Gaopeijiaceae > Gaopeijia. The sequence continues at coordinate 5,275 of CBFGQV010000106.1, read as the reverse complement.
GTGCGGTAGCGCATCAGGAACGGATGCCGCCCGCGATGCGCGTAGAAGACCTCTTCGCGCGTGTAGAGAATCTTCACCGGCCTGCCGGTGCGCCGAGCGAGGAGCGCCACGCAGAACTCGAGGTCGAAGGGCTCGCTCTTGCCGCCGAACGCCCCCCCGACCGGCGGTTGAATCACCCGGACGAGCGCGGGATCGATGTCGAGCACGCGCGCCAGTTCCCGGTGCAGGTAGTGGGGCACCTGGGTGGCGGACCAGACGGTGAGGCGCCCGTCCGTGCCGAACTGCCCGATCGCGCAGTGCGGTTCGATCGGCGTGTGGGTCGTTCCCTCAAAATAGTATTCGTCTTCTACTACGATCTCGGCGGCCTCCAGACCCGCGTCGACCTCGCCGAACTCGAGCCGCACCTTCTTGGTGATGTTGCCGTTCCAACCTTCCTTCCGCGGCGGGTGAATGTAGTCTCCGTCGTCGTAGCTTCCCGACGCTTCGAGGGCCTCGAGGGGATCGAGGTGGACCGGGAGCGGCTCGTAGTCCACCACGATCCGACGCAGCGCCGCGAGCGCCGTGTCTTCGTCTGCGGCGGCCACGGCCGCGACCCCGTCGCCCACGTACCGCACGCGGTCGAGCGCGAGGGGGTACTCGTCCGGGGTCCAGGGAATGATGCCGTACTGCACGGGCATGTCCTCGCCCGTTACCACCGCGTGCACGCCGGGCATCGCGAGCGCCTCGCGGGCGTCGATCGACACGATGCGTGCGTGCGCGTGGGGACTCCGGAGAATCTTGGCGTGCAGCATGCCCGGAAGCGCGATGTCGTCCGTATACGCGGCCCGGCCCGTCGCCTTGTCGAGCCCGTCGATCTTGCGCATGCGCGAACCGATCAACGTGAAGTCCGACTTGGAGTTATGTGATTCCTTCCTGCTCATGACGCCTCCCCGCCGGGTGCCGTCTCGCGCATGCGTTCGGCGGCTCGCTGGACAGCCTCGTAGATCTTGGTGTACCCCGTGCACCGGCAGAGATTGCCCGAGAGGGCCTCGCGAATGTCGGAAAGAGTGGGAGCGGGATTGCGTTCCAGAAGCGCCGCCGCAGAGCACAGAATGCCCGGCGTGCAGAAGCCGCACTGGGCCGCACCGTTCAGGTCGAACTCGTCCTGAAGCGGGTGCGCGGCGGTTCCCCGCGCGAGCCCCTCGACCGTGACCACCTCGCAACCCAGCGCCTCGTGGACGGGCAGAAGGCACGAGAGCGTCGGCTCACCGTCGAGGAGTACCGTGCAGGCCCCGCAATCCCCCTTGTCGCAGCCCTGTTTGGAGCCCGTCAGCCTCAGCACGTAGCGAAGCGTCTCGAGCAGGGTGTAGTGACCCGGAACGCCCACCTCGTAGGGGTCGCCGTTGACCTGGAGGCGAACGATGGAATCGGCTGCGGGCACGGGTCTGCCGGGTACGGGGGCCAGGATCTCACGTCCTCGCCAAAGGTCGATGGAGGGTGCCGGGTCTGCAAGCGGCGGCGATGGGAACCGATGGCGGGTCCGGTGTACTCACTCATCACCCACGACCGTTCGATCCATCACAGGACGCACCCCATGCCCTACCCCGAGATGCTCGTCGCGCCCATGCGCGAGGACCTCGTTCGTATCGGATTTCAGGAGCTTCGCACGCCCGACGAAGTGGACCGCGTGCTCGGCGGAGAGGAGCAGCGCCCGACGCTCCTCGTCGTGAATTCCGTTTGCGGGTGCGCCGCGGGCGCCGCACGGCCCGGCGTGTACCTCTCGCTGCAGGGCGAGGTGAAGCCGGACGTGCTCACCACGGTGTTCGCGGGGCAGGACCTCGAGGCGACCGACCGCGCGCGGGACTACATCACCGGCTATCCGCCCTCTTCACCGTCGGTGGCGCTCTTCAAAGACGGCGAACTCGTGTGGTTCCTCGAGCGGCATCGCATCGAAGGGCGTACCCCGCACCAGATCGCCGAGGACCTCAAGCAGGCGTACGCCGAGCACTGCGGCTGAGGGGCGGCGCGACGGCAAGGAAACGCCCCGGCTCGGGTGCCGGGACGCGCGTCGTCAGTCGCGCCGTCCCCGCAGCCGTTTGCGTGCCTTGCGCTCTTCCTTGATTCGCCGCTTCGCGTCGCCCTTGGACTCGCCCGGGTAGCGCACCTCGATCGCTGCGCCGCCCATCAAGGCGAGGCCCGTGACCCGTACCACGGGGGCATCGGGCGCGGGGTCGGCAGGGGCATAATAGCTCTCGTCGAATCCACCCATGATGCCGATCGCCGAGACTTCGAGGGCGACGTCGGGCGGAACGATGATCTCGCCCCCTCCCCACATGGCGAACACCCGAATCTCGGTCACACCGGGCGGAAACACCGCCTCGCGCAGGTCGAGTTCGAACCCGCCCATCACCCCGACCGCGTAGTTCGTCCGGGCCGGGCGCCAGTTCCCCTTGCGGGTGGCCCCTCCCAGAATGCCCGCAACCACGCTCACCCCCTGCACGGCGCTCGCCAGCTGCGTGGCCGGTCGGGCGCCTTCGCGGACGGCCGGGTGCGACGGGCGCGCGGTCTGCGCCGCCGACGCGGGCTCGCGCACCGCGGGGGGGCGCGACGCCGGCAGATCGGCGAGCAGTCGTGCGAGCTCGTCTGCGTGGGCCGCACGGTGCGCGAGTTCGACGCGCCGTTCGAACTCCTCCACCTCGAGACGGTCGTCCGCGAACGCCTCACACAGCCGGTCGACCGCCTGTTGCCGCTGTGCGTCGCCTACCACGCCCTGGGGCTCGGTCATCGAATACCTCGCGCGTCGAACACCACCTCGCCCTCGACGAAGGTCGCTTCGACCCTCAGCGCGTCGACCGCCTCGGCCTCGGTCTCGAATGGGTTGGCGCTCAAGATCACGAGGTCGGCGGGCTTGCCCGGCTCCAGCGTGCCGGAGAATGCTTCGGCGAACCCTGCGTACGCCGCGCCGAGCGTGTAGGCCGCGAGCGCCTCACCGAACTGGACGCGCTGTTCGGGCACCCAACCGTTCGGGTTCGCGCCGTCCAGCGTCTGGCGCGTGACCGCCGCCTCCAGGCCCGCGAGCGGGTCCAGGGGCGCGACGGTCCAATCGCTGCCGAAGGCCAGCGTGGCGTCGGCGTCGAGCAGGGAGCGGAACGCGTAGGTGGTGCGTAGGCGCTCGGCCCCGATCCGGCGCTCGGCCCAGCGCCCGTCGTCCGCCGCGTGGTAGGGCTGCATCGACGCGACCACCCCGAGCGCGGCGAACCGCTCGATCGCCGGGCGACTCAGGTGCTGCGCGTGCTCGATGCGAAGTCGGCGCTCCGTCCCGCGCGGGGGAAGCGCCTCGTACGCGTCGAGCAGCCAATCGTTGGCGCGGTCGCCGATCGCGTGTACCACGACGTGGAGCCCCGCCGAGTCCGCACTCGCGATCTGCTCGCGCAGCCGCGCCGTGTCGGTCGTGATGAGGCCGGAGGTCTCCGGGGCGTCGACGTAGGGATCGTAGAACCACGCCGTCGTGGACCCCAGCGAACCGTCGACGAAGGCCTTGAGGCCACCCCACCAGAGACGTTCGTCGCCGCGACCCTCGCGCCGCACCAACTCGGCGAGCTGCGCCCAGGCGTCGAGCGGCACCAGGCTGTAGACGCGAAGCGGTAGAGCCCCGCGTGCGTGCGCCCGGCGATACGTCTCCAGGTGGTCCCAGTCGCCCATGTCGTGCACCTGGGTCACGCCCATCGACAAGGCGTGGTGTGCGGCGGCCTGCAGCGCGCGGTCGAGCTCCTCTTCGCTCGGCGGGGGGATCACCCTCCGGATCAACTCCATCGCCTCGTCCTTGAACACGCCGGTGGGCGCGCCGTCGGCCTCGTCTCGCACGATCTCACCCCCGGGTGGCGCCCCGGTCTCGGCGATCACGCCGGCCGCCTCCATCGCGGCGCTGTTCGCGAGCGCCATGTGGCCGTCGAGACGCGTGACGAACACCGGGTTGTCGGGCGTAAGCGAGTCGATCCAGGCGCGCGTCGGCAGGTCTCCTCCCCATCGCTCGTGGTCCCAGTTGCCGCCGGTGATCCATTCGCCGGGCTCGAGGGTCGCGGCGAACTCCGAGATCCGGGCGGCGAACTCGTCGGGATCAGCCGCGTCGCGCAGGTCGACCGAGCTGAGCTGGAATCCCCCCGTGATGAAGTGCGTGTGGGCATCGACGAACCCCGGCACCACCGCGCGCCCGGCGAGCTCGATCACTCGAGTGCCCGGCCCCGTGAGGGAATCGAGCCCCGACGCCTCACCGGCCAACGCCAGCACGCGTCCATCATCGATGGCCAGCGCTGCCACCGGGGGTGACTCGGGCCCGACCCAGATCGTTCCACCGCGCAGTACGACGTCGGCCTCGCCCCCGGGCTCGTCGGGCGAGGGAGCACAGGCCAGGGCCACGACGATCGTCGAAGAGGCCAGCGTCGCGAGTCGTATGGGCTTCGGCGTCATGGCGAAACCTCGTGGGGCTGCCGGAGAAGGATCAAGCGTCGAACAGGGTCCGTCCAAAGTCGGTGAGTACGCGCGCACACAGGGTGACCTCCGAGGCATCGACCCACTCGTCGGCGCTGTGTGCCTGCGCGATCGAGCCGGGCCCGAAGCATACGGCCGGCACCCCCGATGCGTTCAGAAAGGCGGCGTCGACCCAGGCCGTCATGCCCTCGATCGGCGCGGGCCGTCCGGACCGCCCCAGGCTGTCGGCGAGACCGCGCACGAGCCAGTGGTCGGCCGCAACCTCGGTCGCCGGGCGGACGAGCGTCTCTACGAAACGCACGTCGAGGTCACGCACCTCCGTGCGAGCTCTCTCGACGACCGCTTCGACCTCTGCCCGCACCGCGTTCGGGTCCTCGCCGGGCAGGGTTCTCCGTTCCAGCGTCAGGGTGCAGCGCTCGGGGTAGACCGAAGGTGCGACGCCACCCGAAATCGTGCCTGCATGGATCGAGCCGTTCGCGAGCAGCGGGTGCGGGTCCCGCCGCCTCAGCTCCTCGTCGTAGGCACCCAAGGCGTGCAGGAAGGCGCCGGCGTGTCGGATCGCGTCGATGCCGAGTTCGGGCCGCGACCCGTGCGCGGCGCGTCCGCGGAAGGTCAGCTCGTACCAGCAAAACCCTTTGTGGGCGGGCATGATCGCGAGGTTGGTAGGCTCGCAGACGACTGCGGCATCCGCCACGAGACCCCGCCCCACGAGCGCGGCCATGCCGAGCGACGCGTGCTCTTCGTCGGCGCTGAGCGCGACCACGACCTCGCCGCCGGAGCCACCCGAGCCGCCCGCGGCGAGCTCCCG